>CAYMBR010000004.1:22011-68298 GCA_964388725.1 uncultured Sangeribacter sp.
TCATCGCCGGGATAAGTGCTGAAATAGCCTCCCGGATTCAGGTCTTTGTCGGGGGAGTAAGCCCATAGAACATTGTTGACACCCTTTTCATCGAAAATGCGGCGGGTACGTTTCCAGAGGTCGATGTATTCTTCCGGGGTACTGTTGCCGACACCCCACCAGAACCAAGTGCCGGAGTTTTCATGCCATGGGCGGTAAATGACCGGGATAGGGTTGCCGTTCTCATCCTTGAGTGAGAGCATGAAGTCAGCTGTTTTTTCAATCCATGCATCCATCTTAGAGGCGAGTATGCTGTCGTTGGCAAATTCATGGAGCGGAGATGCGGAGACATCCCATGAGTCACCGCCGGATAGGGGGTTGCGTACATGCCAGCTGATGGCATTTACACCGCCGCGTGCATTCTGTTTTGCTATTTCCTGACGGATGAAGTCGAAAGGCACACCGTCGAGATTGCGGGCTGAGTCGAGTTCAAGGAGCCCGAGGTCCCAGCTCATAAGACCGGGGTATTCGCCGGTGACGAGTTTTACGTCGGAGTTTCCATCTACGTACTGCCAGTCATGGCCGTAGGCGGTGTCGTCGTGGTGGCCAAAGTAGAAATGGCCGGATTTTGACACGGAGTCAAGTTTGGCGAAGAGGGTTTGAGCCGGAGTCAGAGTCTCGACTTCAGTTTCTTGTTTTTTAGAGGCGCACGAAGCAAAAAGCGTCAGTGCCAATGCTGTAATACAGAGATTTCGCATGGATATTTAAGAGTTAGTAGTTAGCAGTTTATAGTTAGCCTAAGATGACTTTCACATTGTTTTTGGAACTGGTTGGTTGGACAGGGATGATATTGCCGTTGAGTTCAGTGCCATTGAGGATTACTTTGGCTACGCCGGTGGAGACACCATTAGGGTTGGAGACCTCGATATGATAGTCGGCACCGCGATATTTGCGGTTTACCTCAAAGCCCTTCCAGCCTTTGGGAATGCAGGGATTTATCTCCAAGCCATCGTAGCCGGGGCGTATTCCGAGGATAAATTGGGTGATGGCATACCAGTTCCAGGCGGCAGTACCGGTGAGCCAAGAGTTTTTACCCTCTCCGGGACGGGCGGCATCGCGTCCGGCAGTCATCTGACAATAAACGTAGGGTTCAACCTTATGGAGCAGACTGTTGCGCTCCTCGACGTATGCCGGGCAAATCTTCTCGTAGTATTCCCAGGCGCGGTCGCCGCGACCTAATACAGTCTCGCCGATGATAACCCAGGGATTGTTGTGGGCAAAGATACCGGCATTCTCCTTGTATCCGGCGGGATAGGTGGAGATTTCACCATATTTCTCCACGTAATCGGTGAAGGCGGGATAATTCAGGACTATGCCATGTTCGCAGTCGAGATATTTCTTTACGGAGTCGAGCGATTTCTCCACCATTCCCTCTTTGAGACCGATACCCGCCATGGAGCACCAGCCCTGGGATTCGATAAAGATCTTACCTTCCTTATTTTCTTTGCTTCCCACCTTATCGCCGAAATAATCGTAGGCTCGGAGATACCATTCTCCATCCCATCCATATTTCTTGACAGCATCCTCCATCTTTGCCACTTCGGCAAGGGCGCGGTCGGCTTCATCGTCGAGCCCCTGATGGCGGCAGATGTCGGCATAGTTCCTGCCGCAGACCACAAACTGCCCGGCAATCATAAGCGACTCTGCCTTGCTGTCGCCGGTTTTGTTTTCAGTAGTCTGGAAAGATTCGTTGGGATCTTCCGAGAAACAGTTGAGATTCAGGCAGTCGTTCCAGTCGGCGCGACCGATAAGCGGCAGTCCGTGAGGGCCGAGATTATCTATGACATGATTGAAAGAGACGCGGAGATGCTCCATCAGCGGCACTTCGCTACCGGGTACGTTGTCGAAAGGCACCGGGGCATCGAGGATTGAGAAGTCGCCGGTTTCGCGCAGGTAAGCATCCACACCGAAGACGAGCCACATCGGGTCGTCGTTGAACCCGCCGCCGATGTCGTTGTTGCCACGTTTGGTGAGTGGTTGATACTGATGGTAGCAACCGCCGTCGGGGAATTGGGTGGAGGCGATGTCGATGATGCGCTCGCGTGCGCGTTCCGGAATCTGATGCACGAAACCGACCAAATCCTGGTTGGAATCGCGGAAACCCATGCCACGTCCGATGCCGCTCTCGAAGAAAGAGGCGGAGCGGGAGAAGCAGAAGGTGATCATGCACTGGTATTGATTCCAGATGTTGACCATGCGGTCGAGCTTTTCGTCGCCACTCTTCAGGGTGAATTTATTGAGCAGGTTATCCCAATATTCACGGAGTTGGCGGAAAGCGGCATATACTTTCTCCGGGGTGTCGAATCGGCTGATGAGTTCCTTTGCCGGCACTTTATTGATGACACCCTTTGACTCCCACTTTTCATCCTGCTTGTTTTCGATATAACCGAGGATGAAGATAAACTCACGGCTTTCGCCGGGTTTAAGTTCCACATTGATAGAATGGGAGGCGATTGGGCTCCATCCGTGGGCCACGGAATTGCGCGACTTGCCTTCAATTACAGCTTCGGGTTCTTCAAAACCGTTATAGAGACCGATGAAACTCTCGCGGTCGGTGTCGAAACCATCGATTGGGGAGTTTACGGAGTAGAAGGCATAGTGGTTGCGCCGTTCTTTGTATTCGGTTTTATGATAGATGGTTGAACCCTCAATTTCCACCTCGCCGGTAGAAAAATTACGCTGGAAATTCTCCATGTCGGTAGAGGCGTTCCAAAGACACCATTCGAGGAAAGAGAAAAGTGTGATTTTCTTTGGGGAGTCGCCTTTGTTGGTGAGTGTCAGTCGAGTAATCTCAGCGTGTGCGTCTAGAGGCACGAAGAAGAGGGCCTTGGCCTGGATACCGTTTTTTTCGCCGGTTATCTCAGTATAGTTCATGCCGTGGCGGCACTCATAGAAATCGAGAGGTGTTTTGGTGGGTTTCCAGCCGGGATTCCAGATGGTGTCGCCATCCTTGATGTAGAAGTAGCGGCCACCGTCGTCCATCGGTACTCCATTGTAGCGATAGCGGGTGATACGGCGAAATTTGGCATCCTTATAGAAGGAATAGCCGCCGGCGGTGTTGGAGATGAGGGAGAAGAAGTCCTTATTGCCCAAGTAGTTGATCCAGGGCCAAGGGGTGCGGGGATTTGTGATCACATATTCCCTTGCCTTATCATCATAATAACCGAATTTCATATCTTTTTAATTAATGGTGAAGTCGCCGCGGTTGAGGACGAGGGGATTGTTGAGTACAGTGCGCCACTCGCCATTGGAGTTCCAGTTGCTGAAACCGAGGTTGCCGTTGGCATCCATCTCATACCAACCCATGAAATAGCACCAGAGGGCACCGTCGGAGTAAGCGGAATCCACATCGAGCAGATTGCCGCACTCTGTGAGAGCGACTATTTTCTTTCCTTTCACGAGGTTATATACCAGTTCAAACTGCGGAGTCTGGTTTGTGAGAGTTTCATCAGGATAGAGGTCGGTGCCTACGATATCCACCACATCATCGCCGGGGTAGGCTTCAGCAAGTTTTGTGACGGAAGCGAGTTGTCCGGCATCGGATGTCTGCACAGTCCATACCCAGATTAGATTGTTGAGACCATACTCGTTGGTGAGTTTGTCGCGGAGCCATACCCATAGTTGCTTGGTGACTTCCACACCGGAGTTGCCCCACCAGAACCAGTGACCCCAAGTGTAGTCGCCGGCAGCCTCATGGAAAGGACGCCAAAGTACAGGGATGTCAGCCTCCTGAAGCAATTTCATATATCCGGCGAGTTTTTCGACATCGGCAGTTGCCACCTTGTTTTCCCAAGTTCCTTCGATAAGGACGTTGGAGGCTTTGAACTGGTCGGAAGTGGCGTTATAAACGAGAGTTGAGCTACCCTCTGACACCGGCACGTTCCAGTGCCATGTCATTGTCGGGATGCTACCGGCATCCCAAATCTTTTTGACAGGGGTGATGTCGCCATAGTCAATCCAGTTTGCGGGAGATGAAGCAAGGTGAATATAGTCGAAACCGACGATTGCGGGGTATTGGCCGGATGTGGCATAAATCAGGTCGCAGAAACCGGTGTTCCAGGCGACTTCGCCCATAGCACCGGAGAACTGTCGTTGTCCATAATATTGGAGGAGGGTCTGGTATACTGCCTTGGCGTTGTCGGAAGCATTAGAGTTGGTCAGAGATGTCACCACATTTGCGGCCACGTCGGGAGCACCTTCTGTGGAGAAAGCAATGTCGATAGCATCGGCATATTTCTTTGACTCATAACCGAGCACCGCCTTTGCCGGAATGGAAACAACATAGTGTTTACCATAGGAGAGAGAGAAGCCTACGATAAGTTGCCGTTTGTCGACAATTTTGGTGGAAGTAATTTCGCCCTGGGAGATTGTGACCGGGGCAAGGGGGTTTAGGACGACATCGGCATCGTAGGTTACGACAAGAGAATCAAGTTCCGTAGAAACGACCGAACCCTCTGCAATAGAGATAGATTCAGCGGCCGGGACCGGGATAAGGCTCGGGTCGATGTCGTTGGAATCGTTGTTGCTGCACGAGGCGAGCAAGAGTGGGAATAAGATGAAAAGAAATATTTTTTTCATTGGCGCGGAAAGTTTTTCGCAAAGATAATGTAAATGCGGGGAATATAATAATACTTTTTTAGGATATTATTTGCATTATGGAAAAATGAAGACCTAAACCCTATTTTTACTCATCAAGGCGGCTAAAGCCGCCTTTTCCATACTAAGACAGCAAGGGCCGGAAGCGTTCGCTTCCAACCCTTCATTTTATTGCGTCAAGGTTCGGCAGTCAAAGTTCCAATAAACAAAACTCTAAACACTAAACCCTAAACTAATCTTGATTTACTTTACAAGAACTTTCTTTCCGTTGTGGATGTAGATGCCTTTTGAAGTCGGGGCAGCAATCTTCACACCCTGGAGGGTATACCATGCGTCGTTGTCAAGGCTGGTTTTCACTTCAGCCACGCCGTCGGATGTTCCCCTATTGAACCAGAAATTAAGATAGAACCAATCATAATAATTGTCATTACTGTCAAAAGCACATGTGCAGACTGTCGCATAATAATCGTATGTGCTTCCTTCTTCATAGCGATATACACCGGAATAAGTCGGAGCCACAAAAACGTAGTATAGATCTGTCCAACCCTCTACACCATTGAAATTGTATGCCTTACCATATACCCAATCAGTACCATCGGCATTCATAAGATATGGATAATATCCATCAGCATCCACAGGACTTGTTATTTCAATGCTACCAGACATATCACCAACTTCGGGTTCTGGGAATGTAAATGAGAATGGATCGCCTGAATTCAAGATGTTTGCAAGAGTATAGGAACCGTCATTGTTTGCTATGATAGAGGTCTCGAAAGGATCTGCCACATCTTTACCAGAATAGTCCTGAATATAAACTGTCACAGCTTCACCTTCTGAAGGAGCAACGGGGCTTTCGCTTGGGATGTAAACCTTCACCACAGAGAGATCCGCGGGACCATTGATTACGACCTCCTGAGCCTCGTTGATGGCTGCGATAGCAGCATCAGTCAGAGTGTAGGTGCGCACCTTGCCATCGGCAGAAGCAACCCATTCGAGTTCAAAGTCAGCCCAGCTGGAGCTGCAAATCTGCGCCCATTCCGGTTCCGCTGAATATTCAACAGCCAACTCTGTAGTGCCTTCGGGGATAGTGATGAAGAGGCTGGTGCCGAGCACGCGTGAGCCGTAGCAGAGTACGCCGTCAGCATCGAAAGTGCCAACTTTCTCAACTTTGGTGAGGACAGCACCACCGTCGCCCAGAACGAAGATCTTGCCACCGCAAGCGTCGAGCATATCCTGTGTGATACCCATCTGCACTTTGCCAAGAGCCATGTCGGCATAGTTGATCTTGCCGCTGTCGAGGAGGTTATTCCAGTCTGAACCTTTGACAAGTACCTGACCGCTGGAGGAACCCGGATCGGTAAAAGTATATTCGATAACATCGCCGGCAGCTACCTTGGAAGCAGCAAATTCAGCACCGCTGTTCCAGCCTGTGATGTTGTATTCGCCTTCCCAAAGGAGGTTGGGGTCAACTTCAATGCCATTTTCGAGATAAGCGGCGGTAAGGGTTAGTGTACCGGCTTCTGCACTCTGGATGTAAATCTGTTTTACACTGTTTTTGTAGTTTGCATCGAATTCGCACGCGATTTTGGTGTCGCCAGTCGATACTGCCTTGGAAGTGGGAGAGGAACCCTCTGCATTATACTCAATCATGAGTTGAGTGGTGCAGGAGCATGGTTCGAATTCAACGACTACCTGATCCCATTGGGAGTAGTCGGCACCGTCGAGCCACCAGCCACGACCCTTCCACTCACCATCAAAAGTGATGGTCTTGGTGTCGGCATCATAAGATGAGTCATAACCGGCTGTGCCGAACGAGTCGAGGATGTCGAGAGTGTCGGCACTTGCGGGGAGAGCAAGAGCTGCGATAGCAGCGAGAGTAAAGATTTTCTTCATATAGTTTGATTTTGGTTAATAATATGCAAATTTAATGAAAATTTTGGAAAAACAATAATATTTTATAGCAAAAAGTGGATTTTTAAAAAAAGGCAGCCCCGTCGGGGTCGCTGGCTGTTTCTAATTCCCTGGGCCATGAAGGCCCAGGGTTAACAAAAGGAAGGACCTCCGGCCCTTATTCGATGGTAATCTTGGTCACAGTGCAATTGGCTGCTATCAAGACAATACCACCATTTGCATTTAGATCAGCAAGTATGTCGGCTGTCAGCACCTGTTCGATCATTCCGTTTTCAGGATTATCAACTTGTCCAGGGACTCCGGGAATTTCTGCCCATCCATCACCATGATGAAGCGCGAGCATATACCATCCAGCACCTTCATCGGGAGTTGAATAAACACGAAGAATAGAACCAGGATTAACAGTTGAGAAATCAAAAGCACCCCAAGCTAGCATATCCTGATTTCCCTGCCAGCCATCGGCATGCCATTCACCTTGCCAAATCACAGTCTCGAGGGAATTTTCCCATTCGATGTGAACCTTGCTTACCACTGTGCCTTCACCCTGGATTACCATTGCAGTCTCAGACCAGCCGTCGTTGGTGGTAAGAATACGGTCAAGTATTTCCTGAGTAAGTTCCATTTCAACAAGTGTTGCAGACTGATCAGGCTGGAGGATAGTGATCTGTCCCCAGTTGGCATCATTCACCTGAATCTGGGTGAAAGCATAGGAGGAAACATGGAATACAAGTTTGCTGCCGGCTGGTACTCCCTGGAATGAATCCTTGTAAAGACGGAAAGCACCTCCGTCGCCTTCACCTGCCCAGGAACCAAGGTCGCGAACTTCCTCAAAAATTACGTTCTCAACGTGAGTTGCAGGAATTACCGTAATGTAGTATGAAATCTCACCATTTGAAGAGACGAGAGTGAAGGTCGAGTTCTTGCCAGCGGATTTAGGCACCTGCACGATAAGACGGGTATCATTAAGAATATATTGTACTTCAGTGCCATTTACCTTCACGCCGGTCAGTTTATCGGCATTAGCTATAGTCACCACGAAAGTCTCACCAGCGTTGATTTCTACATCCTCGCCGGGCAGTTCGGTGGCGTAAGCACATTCAGGAGCGGTGAGTTCAATTTCAGGACATTCCACAACTTCGCCATTGGTAAGAGTCAATGTCACAGAGTTTGAACCTGCAGCAAGAGTAGCCGGAACTGTTACGTTGAAGCCGTCGGCACGCGGATCAGAGATATCAACAGTAGTGTTTCCACCAAAAGTGATGGACTTCACATTCTGCATATTGCGGCCGCTTACAGTCAGCGGAGCTGCAAGAGCAGCCGGAGACGGATTATAACCTACGGATTCAGGTTTGATGGTACTGACGGCAACTTCCACGGCACCGCCAGAAGCAGTATGAAGCACAGCGTTACCGCTCTGGGTACCGGACGGCACTTTTACTGAGATCTCAATGGCAGCCACAGATTCGGGAACAACGGCATCTGCCACGTTGGGGAACGAAACCTCAGTGACAAGTTCCATATTGACACCCTTGAACTTGATGACATCGCCTGCCCAAATGTTTACACCAGGATCGGCAACGACCTCCTCGGGAAGGGCGACACCGATAGTGGCGATAGCCACCTTCACGCCGGAGGCCGGAATCATGACGATGGTGCCGTCGGTGATGTCGGAGGGGAGGGTGATGGTAAGTTTGTCGCCATTCACAGTGAAGTCAACCGATTCTCCATTGGGCATCATTACCTCAGTGACCAGGTCGATGTCATTCACGGTGAAGACCACGACAGTGCCAGGTTTTACTCCGGTAATGTCTGCGACTTTATCGACTGAGGGAAGCACCACCTGCAACTCCTCGTCGGAGTAGATCCAGTTTGGAATTTCGGCGGCATCAGAGAGGATAACCCTTCCACTCCGGGCCTCGGCCGGAACTGTCAGCGATATTTCCTGACGGGAATGGGAAAGGAAGTCTTCTTCCGGAATTGCGACCTGATCAGCAAGTATAACCTCGTGAATAAGGTTGAGATAATCACCCTTGAGAGTGAGCGTCTGTCCGGCCTTTACCGTCATTGGGGAGATTTCATCGAGCGATATGGGCTCGGTATATGTGATTTCAGACTTTGTCTCTATCGTGCCACCGGAATATCGGAGGATTATGATGCCTTCTTCCGCATCCTGAGGTACCGTGATACGGATTTCCTCGGAGGAGATGACATTTATATCGGAGACATCCTCGGCTTCCGGGAGAGAGATGGCAGTGATCTGGTCGAGGCCAGAGCCAAGGAAACGGAGTTCACCACCGCGTGCCACCGGGCATGGTCCGAACACGTTGAGGGCAACACTACTCTTGTATTGTTGGGTTGAGAACTCATTCTCATCGCTGCAGGAAGTGAGCAGTGTTCCCGAAACCAGGGAGAATACTGCAACAGCAACAGCTGTAAATTTTCTAAACATTTTCATTGCAAATCTGAGGATTAGAGTTCAACGGGGACAACGCGGATGTTGTCGATAAGAATCACGGGACTGCAATCGGTGCCTTCGATACCACCATTCCAGACAAAGAATGTAAGACCTGTCAGCATATTGGTATTGAGAGAATTGCCGCAGTTGCCACCTTCGTGGGTATAAGTGAAGGTATTGAGCGGAATTGAGACTGTCACCCATTCATCGGCAGTGTCGTAACTGCCGGAAGAACGCCATGGGATATAGAGAGCACGCGGGATTGTGGTGTCGCTGAAATAGGCATTTGAGGCAGTGGAATATGTGACTACATCATTACCTGAAAAAATCACCTGCATTGCGCAAGACTGCCAGGGATTGGAAGAAGGCACATACATCTCGAACTTCATCTGCAGGTCATCCACGCCGTAGGTGGCAATCAACTTTGCGAATTCCTCGCGGTCGCTGAGGGGTCCGAACTCACCGGAGGCATCCGGCCAGTAGTTGAATGAGAACTGGTCTTCCGCCCATGATGAACCGACACCACCGAGCAGGTCACCGGAGAAGTAGAGGTAACTGCCGTCGATAGCCTCGATACCGGCATCATCGCCGGGGGCATGGATGACTCCATTGCGCCAGCCATGGCCGGTGGCAAGACCTCCGCGCGTTCCATCCCAGTCGAAGAGGATGTTGGTGGTGTCGTGAAATTTGAACGCAGAGCGGGAAGTGCCGTAGATAGAGGTTACGTTCATGTAACCCTCCGTCCAATCGTCAGGGACGATGAAAGAGATGGCAGTTTTTGAAATATCCGTGATATTTTCAGCCGGCACTTCCACATTCCCGGCGAAAGAAAGGGAAATGGGCACATTCGGGTCATTGATAAAATAGTCGCCATAGATAGTGGCCACAGAGCCGGGCATCGCCCACTCGCAGGAGATGCTGCGTACAGAGGGCGCGGGCACTTCGACGGCAAAATCGTAGGTCACGGTGTCGTTGTCGCTGCAAATCATATAGATCTTGTTGGTCACTACTTCAGGAATACCACCGGGAATAGTCACCACAAGAGTGTGGTCGGTGATATATGAAGTGTTTAGAATCGCCTGTTGGTCGTTGAAATACATCTCACGAATGGATGTGAGGTTGTCGCCGACAAGGCAGATGATATTGTCGAGATAACCGGAGACAATCAGCTGGTCGCTCTGGTCGGCGGCTGCCGGACGTATGTATTTGATGACCGGATGACCATCGGTCAGCTTGAACTTGTCAGGTTGGTCCTCACAAGCCGTCGCCATAAATCCTACGGCGGTCATCAATATGCCAAGTTTATATATCGTTTTCATATTTTATTTAGTTGTTTAGAGTTTAGGGTTTAGGGTTTAGTTTATTAGTTTTTGAGTTGTAATTTAATGATTAGTTTGCTGTTCAATTTCCATTAAACTAAACACTAAACCCTAATCTTTAACTTAGTAGGAATAAAGAGAGCGGACATCGACGGAGATTGCGTCTTCCATGAGATGCGGGTTGAACACCACATCTTCGGTCGGGAAGGGAAGCGCAAAACTGGATTCCGTCACGTTGGGAGCTGCAGTCTGAGTGTCGTAGCCAGCCTCATAGGATCCTTCGGCATCGGCTGCTTTGGAGATATCCCAGACACCGGTCTCATAGTAATATTTGAAAAGAGCGCTGATGTTCCAGTAGCAGTTGCGGCGTTGCGAGGTAATCTCGGATATTGCCGCCTGCACATCATAATAGCTGCGGCGCACGAAGTCAAACCATCGGTCGCCCTCGAAAGCAAATTCAAGGCGACGTTCCTTCCAGATATCATCGAAAGTGATGGATGTCTTGGGCGTGACATTCGGAATGCTGCGTGAGCGGACATCATTGTAAGCCTTAAGAGCATCGGCATCTGAAGTCGAGGTGGCGTTGCCGAGTACCGCCTCTGCATAAATTAGATAGATATCGGCAAGCCGCAGGATATGGGTTGCAAGGCCATACGCCATATAAGCCGGGGAAGTGCCGAGAGCCTGCACATGGTCGTAGGTGTCGCCATAGAGGTGTTTCACCACCATTGCGCCAGTCGGTGACAACCAATCGCCGGGACCTCCTTTGCCGTAGTCGTCCGGTTCGAAACAGAAGCGCAATGGGTCAAAACCACCCTTGTCGGTCCAGAAATACTCATAGAGGTCGCCGGGAAGCATCATGGTAGCCTTGCGACGGGCATCTGTGTCGATGCGTGCATCGGGAGAGGTGTTGATAACATCGATGCCGAATGCATCCTGAAGGTCGACGGATGGACCTGCCCACTGACCCCAGCAGTCGCCAAACTCGTCGAAGCCCTGGGGAGCAAGGTCGCTCTGAAGGGTGTTCTGCTGGGTCCAAGGGTCGCGGCTTGCGCTCCATTTCCAAGAGAAGAGAGCCTCCTCGTTGTCGTTGTTTTGCAGACGGAATATATCAGAATATACCGGAAGCAGATTGCGGCCTGAATTGTCGATTACATCCTTGGCATATTTGGCGGCATTGTCGAGATCCGACTGGTTGCGGCTTCCCGACATACCGAGGCCTGCCTTGGTGAGATAAACCTTTGCGAGAAGACCTTCTGCGCAATAGTAGTCGATGCGCCCCTTTTGGTTTTCTGCCGGAAGGAGTTTCATAGCCTCTTCGAGGGTCATGATGATATACTCATAGACATCCCCGCGAACCACCTTATACTTGTCGTTGTAGGTGCCGGCGGAAATTTCCTCAGCATTGTCGTGGATGATGGGGACTTCGCCGAAGGCGCGGACGAGATAGAAATAGGCCATCGCCTTCCAGGCAAGACATTCGCCGCGACAGATGTCGATTGCCTCCTGCGAGGGGCCGTCGGCATTACCAAGGTTGCGATAGACAGTATTGCAATGTCCGATCACAGCCCATAGAGAGTAACTCATCGAAACAAGGTCCTCCTCAGTGCCATTGACTGAGAAATCGAGCCATTTCGAAGAACCGATATAATAGTTGCCTGAAAGCACCTCGCCCATCTTGATGAAACCGCGCTGGAAATCATACCAGGGGGAGTTGTAGAGATAATTGACACCCATATAGCACTGCTCGTCGGTGGTGTAGAAGGTATCCACATTATAGTTGTCCTCGTTGGGGCGGTCAAGGAAATCGTTGCATGAAGAGAACGACATTCCGAGCGCACCTGCAAGACAGGCATATTTTATTGAATTCAG
Organism: uncultured Sangeribacter sp.; assembly: GCA_964388725.1. Lineage (GTDB taxonomy): Bacteria > Bacteroidota > Bacteroidia > Bacteroidales > Muribaculaceae > Lepagella. The sequence continues at coordinate 34,204 of CAYMBR010000004.1, forward strand.
AATTTTCATAATTATGCAGATAGAGAGATTAGAATGTTACGTTCAGACCAAAAGAGTAGGTGGCCGGAGAGGGATAGCGACCGTAGTCGAGACCATACACAAGACCTGAACTATCCTGGGTTGAGGCACCGACTTCCGGATCATAACCCTTGTACTTGGTCCAGGTGTGGATGTTCTGAAGATTGACGTAGATACGCACATTTTCCAGACGCAATTTCTGAAGCCATTTCTTTTCGAGGGTATAACCGAGGGTGATGTTTTTCAGACGGATGTAGGAACCATCCTCTACGTATCGGTCTGAGATTCGGTCGTTGTCGGCCGGGTCGTTGAGATGGGCAGCCGGGATTGTGGCGCTTGGATTTGCCACTTTCTGGTTGGTAACGTCATCGAGCCAGCTCTGACCGTCGGGATATACCTTGGAGGCATCGACCGGGATAATCTGAGCGCGGTCCTTTACGACAGCCAACTGGTTGGTCCAGGTGGACTTCATATTGGTCATGTTGATGCTCAGATAGTTGAGTACATCGTTGCCATAAGAGCCATTGAAGAAGATATTGAGGTCAAAGCCTTTCCAGCGGAAAGTGTTGTTGAAACCGAAAGTGAAGTCAGGCATAGGATTACCGATCACTGTACGGTCGTTTTCATCGATAATGCCATCGCCGTTGAGGTCCTTATATTTCTGGTCGCCAACCCAGACGGTGTTGCTCTTGTTGAAATTGCCGTCGGAGGGATACTGGGAGGTGCGCGGCGATGTCAGCAGGTCTTCATAGTCCTGATAGATGCCATCTGTTACATAGCCATAGAAGTTATAGAGTGGTTGACCAACTTCCGACACAGACACCACGTCGCTCCACTGGCCATAGCCGACAAGGTTGGCGTTGGCAGTGCCCGAAAGAGCCACAAGTTTATTACGGTTGAATGAAATCTGGAAAGATGTTTCCCATTCAAAATCGCCTACGAAAGGAAGAGCGCGAATCTCGAGTTCAATACCCTTGTTCTGAATCTCGCCATAGTTTCCTTTTGGAGCAGCAAGTGCTGAAGAGGCGTTACCCTGCGTACCCATGTAGGATGGGAGTTGCAGGCTCATGAGCATGTCTTTGGAGGTCTTGATATAGGCATCGCCGGTGAAGTTGATGCGGTTGTTGAGGAACGACAGGTCAAGACCGAGGTTCCACTGCTCCTGCGTTTCCCATTTCACTCCGGGGTTGGCAATGTTTGCCGGGCGATAACCCTGACCAAGGGCTGAAGGCATACGGGAGATTGCCGAACCCCAGGCGTAGCCGCCGATGTTGGCGTTGCCGGTCTGGCCCCATCCAAGACGGATCTTACCGTTGTTGAACCAGCTTTCGATTGGTTCGAAGAATTTTTCACCGGAGAATCTCCAGGATCCTGCTACGGAGTGGAAACCGGCCCAGCGGTTGTCGGGTCCGAAGTTTGAGCTTCCGTCGTAGCGATATGTATAGGTCAGCATATAGCGTCCATCCCAGTTGAGGGTCTCACGGGTGAAAAAAGAGGCCATTGCCGAAGAACCATATCCTGCGCCGATGTTGAACGAGGAACTGTCGCCGAGAGCCGGGTTATGGACATCGTTGGAGGGGAGACCGGTAGCTGAAATTGAGGTGTAGTCATAGTGAGACTCCCAACATTCCTGACCCAACATGGCGGTGAAGTCGAGTTTTGAGACACTACCCATATAGGTTAGATAGTTTTTCACCTGCCAGAACCATGAGGAATTGTTCTGGATGGAAGAAGAGTTTGTGCCCCTCACCCAAAGACCGAGGTCAACAGTAGGAGAGAAACGGTCGGCTTTCGATGAAGAGACATCATAACCTAATTCAGAGTGCCAGACAAGATTATTAATGGGGGTAATATCGAGGAAGATGTTGCCGGTCAGTTTTTGGCGACCGAGTTTTATCTCGTCGAGCATTGCGAGGGCAATCGGGTTAGGGTTGGTGTAACCCTCACGAACGATTGTGGAGTAACTGCGGTCGATATTATAGATTGGTATGTCGGGGACAGTGGTGAGAGAGTAGTTGATGATACCAGATTCGCCATCGGCAAGTTTAAGGTTCTCATCGGTGTCTGAATAGGTTGCACTAAGTCCGAGTTTCATCCACTTCGTGATTTTTGCATCAAGGTTGGCGCGGACAGAGAATCTGCGGAAATCAGAACCGATAAGGGTACCGTCTTGATCCATATATGAACCGGAGACGTAATATTGGATGTTATCTGTGCCACCCTGCACATTGACAGTGTGTTGCTGCTGGAATGCAGTCTGGAACATGGCATCCTGCCAGTTGGTGCCAATTCCCAAGATAGATGGGTCGGAATAAAGGTCGTTTGACTTGCCATAGCCCATTGCCACGAAGTCATTATAAAGTTCGGCATATTCGCGGAGGTTGAGCACATCGAGGCGGTTTTCCTGACGCGACCATGCCACCATACCCTCATAGGTGAATTTGGCTTTGCCGGCCTTACCACGTTTGGTGGTGATAAGGATGACACCGTTGGAGCCTTGCGCACCGTAGATGGCGGTTGCGGAGGCATCCTTGAGGATTTCCATCGAGACGATGTCGGAGGGGTTGATGGTAGAGAGTGGCGAGACGGTGGAAACCTTACCGTTGCCGAGTGCATCACCGAGACCGAAGTCGGAACCGGAAGAACCTCCACCCTGGACTATGACACCGTCGATCACATAGAGGGGTTCGGCATTGGCGTTGATGGTGGCCTGACCGCGTACGCGGATGGAGCTGGAGCTACCGGGAGCACCTGAGGTCTGCACAGCGGTAACGCCGGCGGCGCGACCCTGCAGCGATTGGTCAAGGTTGGTGATGACACTACCTTTCAGGTCGCTCTCTTTCATGGTGACAGAGGAACCCGACATGTCGCTTTTCTTCATCACGCCGTATCCGACTACGACGAGCTCGTCGAGCAGTTCAGTGTTTTCTTTCAATACAATTTTGACATCGGTCCTGCCGTTGAGGGGGTAGCTTTGAGTGTCCATACCCACGTATGACACGACTAAGGTTGCTTTTGGGGAAGAAACCTGGATAGTGAAGCGACCATCGTAGTCGGTGGCTTGTCCTGTGGCGGGTTTCCCTTTCTCGAGGACAGTGGCTCCGATCAGAGGTTCGCCATTTTCGTCTTCCACGATGCCTTTCACGGTGGTCTGAGCGGCGAGAGAGAGCGTGATACTCATCAGCATAGCCGTCAGGAAACCGCGAAGGAAGGTTAGTTTTAGATTCATTAAAATATGGTTTTTATAATTTGAATGCGATGTTAGCGAAAGCAAAATTAATGCAAAATAGTATAAGAATTTAATACTATTTTACCCTATTATATACATTTAACATTTGAGGCTGAGAAAGAGACGGAAGAGGGGGCGAGGGAGGGCACGTTGAAGGATTTCAATGTGTGGTCGTAGAAAGAGGGTGACTCCTGCGGGAGGACAAAGGGTTTTGCGATTTGGCCATCGGGGGAAACATGCACAAAATAGGGTTTTCCATAAAGGCCATCATCGCGTTTGCTTGCAAATACAAACCATCTGCCCGTGGAAGACCAGGCATGGTAGGTGTCGCTCATGGGGCTGTTGACAATGTCGAGGCTGTCGATTTCGCCGGTTTCGAGATCAAGCATACGGAGATCTGCCTCGCGGTGCCAGATAGGGAAGGTGCCAAAATCAGATACGGTGAAAAGCAATCTTTTACCATCAGGAGAGACACGCGGATGACTGACACTCGACTTAATGCCGGGATGGGCGCGGACAATGGTATCAACAGAAGAGCCAAACTCCCCATTTTCAGGATTGAAAGCAATGCGGCAAAGGCTATATTGCACACTATCGAGTCTTGATGGTCTTGCAGGTCCCTCCGCCACGCAATAGTATATCTCTTTGCCGTCGGCAGAGAAAGTGGGGAAGGTTTCGAGTCTCGTGGAGTCTGTGAGCAAGGGGGTACGCAAGATTTTCTCATTTTTGCGGTCATAGACGTAGATATCAGACTTGGTGTCGAAAACCTCCAGTCGTTTGTCGGGACGAGAGTGAAATGCCGGAATTATGGAGTTTGTGGAGAATACGATGAATTGACCGGAGGGGTCAAACTGGCAATATACGGGTCCGGACACCATATCGGGGGTTTTCAGATTCAGCATGGAGAGACTGCCATTGTCGTTGACAACCATACCACCACCCTCTCCGCGAATATGGAAAAGGGAGAGGTCGCCTGAACCCGGTGCGTGGGTATGGCAGTTCATGCAGCGGTTGCCTACTGCGTTATAGTCACAAAGGACACGCTCGGAGAAATTCTCTACATTTCGCTCCATAATCTGAAGACGCGAGAACACCTCGTAGTCGGGTTCGATGAGGCGATATGTCAAATATGAGTCGAGGCGGTCGGGAGAGACATGGATGCAGAAAGTGTCATATTTAAACCATTGACCCTCTTTTTTAGCCATAACAGTTATATTTACGACCTTTCCAGAGGCGCAACTCAGCAGTTTTTTCCATTGCTTTTGGTTGAAGATTGCCTCGTTGCCCCTGCGGTTGGATATGATCTCAAAGTCACCGGAAGAGGCAATGACGTAGAGGGCATCGCAACTGTCGCGGAGGAGGAAGTTGAGAGGGGCAATGTTTTCGGGGATGGTTACGCCGATGTAGTCGGGATAAATGGGAGGGAGGGCATCCACGGATTGGGGATCATGGGGGGAAGGGTTGCAGGAGATGAGGGCAATGCACAATGCACAATACACAATGCACAATAATTGAATATGCAGAAAATTTTTCATAATTTGTCGAAGTAGTACCAGTAGGTGTCGGAGAAAGCTGGGTTGCCGCGATGGGAGGAGTATTGTTGGAAACGCTGGATATTGGGCGAGGAGACGATGTATTGATCCCATTGCTCCTGCGGGGCGTTGGTGCCGGCGAGATAGATCATCAGTGCCTGCTGGTAAAGGTCCTTATAGCGGGGTTTGCCCTTTTCGATGCAGTAGGTGTCATAATCCATCTTGAAGGTATCCATATCCTTCAGCAGAAGATCGGTGCAGAGAAGATAGTCGAGGGCGAGAGCGTTATTGGGGTTTGACTCAAGTAGTTCGAGGATGATGTTTCGGCAATTGTCGCCAAGGCGGATATTATCTTTTACATTGGATCTGGCACGCCGGAGTTCGATTTCATTTTGCACGACGGCAGACATCTGACCGGGGGTATGGGTGCGACTCCACTCCGAATATGCATGCGTCTTATCGAGGATGCGGAGATATTTGAGGGCAGCGAGGGTATCACCGCTTACGAGGTTTATTTCGGCAAGGCGTTTCATCATCCTGACATTACGGTTGCGTGGGGAGAAGACGTTTCGCATCATGGCGGCCCTTTCGGCGTATGTCATGTCGCCAAGTTCGAAATAGAGGTCGTTCATCATGTTGATAACCTGCAAGGGAGTCTTCTCCCCTATCGTGGTCAGTGTGCCGAGGTTTTTCACCGGATATTTAAGCAGGTTGTCGGGGAGAGAGTCTTTCACGGCACTTGCCAGATAATAGTAGAAAGCGGTGAAGTCATCCGGATTATCTACATTCAGGGCGAGCGACTTTGTCTTTTCAAAATCCTTGAAATAGAAAGCATCAGCGATGGCAAGCCGCTTCTCAAAGGCGGTTTCCGGCAATGAGGGGGTGGCAAGACCGGGATATAGCAATTTCTGAGAATACGACAATGAATCGGAACGGCAAATAAGGACTGGGGAAGCAGCGACGAACACCACTGATGCTATGGCATTGGTCCATTTGCGCAAACGGACCGCTGAAATGAAAATTATAAGGAATGTAAGAAGAGACCCGAAACCAAACAGCCAGAAAGAGAGAATTATATTCACCGGGGAGAGATCCCACTCATGGCTTTGCTGACTCAGTTTGCGGAATCTGATTTTCACTTTGAGCAGACCCAAGGCGAGTCCACCGGCGATGCAGAGGGAAAACGACAGAGGCGTGGCGGTGGGGAATACACAAAACAGCAGCAATACTGCCAAGAGCAGAGCAATTATTATCGAGGGGAACTTCGGAAGGAAGCGGTGTGTGGCGAAAAAGAACAGGATAGCACAGAGTATTATTGCCAGCGAGAGTATCAGGGGGCCGGCAATCGGATAAACATAGAATTGGGTCAGCCAGTCGCCGGCAAGGCAGGCAAGCCAAGCGGGATGGTCGAAATATGTTGCCACCCAGTCGGCCGAATTGAGGAATATCTGGTTTTGTTCCTGCCAAAGGAAATGACTTGTATTCATAATGATAAGTTGCTGTTTATTTGATGCAAAGTTAATAACTTGTCAAAATCCAAACAAATAATTCGGCGTTTTTTGTCAAAATCCAAAGAAATAATTATTTCAGGGTGATTTTGGAGGAGGTGAAGTCGGGGGCGTTGAAGGAATGAAGGGAGGAGGAATAGTATTTCTTGGGATTCTTCTGGGGGAGGAGGAAGGGTTTTGTGGCATTTCCAAGAGAATCTACGCATGAGAGGTAGAGATTGGCATACATACCATCTATGCGCTTGCTGCTGAAGAGAAACCATCCATTTCCATCGGGACTCCAGTTATGATAGGCATCGCTATATTCACTGTTGATTTCATCCATGCGGCGCGACTTGCCGGAAGCAAGATCAAGAATCCAAAGGTCGGCATCGGCATGATGGATGGGGGAAGTACCATATTCGGTGAGGTTATACATCAGGAATCGGCCGTCGTAGGAAGGACGGGGAAGACTTACGCTCATGCCGATGGAATCAGCGGATATGATAGTGGTTATTTCAGAACCAAACTCGCCTTTTTGGGCATCAAAATCAATGCTGCAAAGGCTATATTTCAACTTATTGTATTCGTTTGGCATATCGACTGAGTCGGCACGGCAGAAAAATATTTTCTTGCCATCGGGAGAAAAAGCCGGAGTCGTCTCACAATCTGAAGTGGCAACTATGGAGGAGGTAATGACCTTGCCGGTCTGCGTATCGAAAACCATCAGGTCGGAGAATACATCCCAGGGCTCGATGTTGTGTTGCTTGTCGAGATGGAAGTTTTGCACGATTTTATTGACGGAATAAGCGATATACCGACCTTCCGGATGCCAGTAACCGTAGGTGGCATTGCCTTTGGTGTCGGGCGATTTTGTGTCGATATAAGAGAGATTGTCGCCATCTTTCAGTATTGTGCCACCATTATTGCCACGGACGTGGATAGTGAACTGGTCCGCACTGCCACGGTTCGCGTAATGGCAATTAAGACATTGGCCATTTACGGCGGTTTCCTCAATCACCGGAGTTTCCTTAAATGAATACAGTTCTCGCTGATAGATACCGATTTTGCTGAAGGTTTGGTAGCCTGGAGCAATTTTTCGATATACCACACCATAGTCGTCGAGTGGGGTCGGGCTGACATGGATGCTGAAGGGCTGGTAGCGGAACCATTTGCCACTTTTGTCTTTGGCATAGACATCGAAGATGAGTTCCGCACCGACATTTTGGGCGGTCAGGGTGTGCCAGTCTTTGACATTGAAGTCGGCATATTTGCCCGAAGTGTGCATTTCGCCTGATTTGGAGCCTTTGACATTGACATAGACTGCGGCAGGATCACCTTCGAGATTGAAATTCAAAGGGGCAATGCAGGCGGGGATCGTCACGCCGGCGTAGTCGGGGAAGATGGGAGGCTGATCCGCCAGTTGGGTGGCATTTTGGGGCCGCTCACCGCAGCTTGCCAGCAGTAATATCAACACTATTATAATATTATCTTTCATTCGAATATATTTTAACTTGGGTACTCATGAGTAAACATGGGTACACATGGGGAATCATGGATAAAATGAGTCATACCCTACCTTGCCTATTCAGAGGTGAAGTGGTGGGGAGAGGAAGAGGGTTGGGAGGGAGATGAGCTGTGATGGAGGGAGAGGAAGTAGAGGGAGAAGGAGTTGGGGGCGGCGGAAGCCCAGACAGCAGGATTGTTGGGGTTTTGCATTGCAGCTTGGGCCATGGCTGCGGTCTCGCGGCGAACCTCGGGAGAGATTGGATATGGAATACCGTCGAAAGAGTTGTGGGAGAGAGTCCAGTAGAGGGCAAGAGCCTCCTGGATATGTCGGGGAAACTGAGGCTGAATTTGGGTATAGGCAGATGAAGCACCGACCAACGCCTGGGGTCGGGATGCGGCGATGCCGGCAATGGCCGGAAGGTCACCTTTCAGCATGGTGGCAGCGGCAAGATATTGCCATGTAAGGGGATTGTAGCCATCGCTCTCTGCAGCATGGATAGCCAAGATCTTGTCAATCTGGGTATGGTCATAGAAGGCCACTCTTTTGAAGGCATTTAGCCGCATAGGGCCATAGACTGGATGCGATTCCACTCCCCTATCGTTGTAAAGCAATTCCGAGGCCTTCTCTGCCCATTCGCGATAGAAGAGACTCTGACCGAGAATGTCGATGTATTTTTCGGCAACCTTATAGTTGCCTTTTATTAGCATACACTCCGCCATGCGTTTCATGAAACGTCCGCTTTTGCGGTCGTTCATGATGGCTTCCTGAATATCGAAGGTGGTTGAGAATGCTATGTTTGTAAGTCCGAGGCGAAAGAGGGCTTCGGCAATGATGAGTGGAGAGGTATTGTCGAGATTATTTTTTGAGATTAGTCCATCGATTCCTTTCTGATTGAATTGAAACATCGATTCAGTCAATTGTCCTGTCATACCGAGAGCAAGATTTATGGCCTGCAGCGAGAATATATCTGAAGGTTGGTCTTTTTGAGCATGGTCGATGATGTCACCCCAACGGCCCTGGCGCACAAGTGAGTTGTAGGTAAGGATTCGGCTTTTTTCGGAATCGAAACAGGATGGGGCGTAGATGGCTGCGGCGATGAGGAGGGCTGCCATGGCTATCAAAGATATGGACAAGTCGGACTTGTCGGACTTGTCGGACAGGTCGGACAGGTCGGACTTGTCAGACAGGTCGGACTTGTCAGACAAGTCTGACGATTGGCGATATTTGAGGAGGGTTAGGAGGGGGAGGAAAGCGGTGACGGCGGCAATTATAAAGAGACAAGTGGGATAGATTTCAGGCACCCGATAATAGTTTATGCCCAGAAGGAGACGAGAGAGTGGATATTGCTGAAAACAAAGGGACTGGAGAAGCCAGACGAAGGCTACGCCTACAATCAGACTGATTATGGCGGCGATTGGTGCGCGACGAAGTATACCGGCGGCAATGACATAGACGAACGCAAATGGTCCGACAAGCCAATATAGCAGAAGAAAAGGTACGGCAATGATTAGCACATCCGCAGGGTAGGGACGCGCCGCGGTGCGTCCGCCAGAGGATGGGTGTTGACTTAGCATGGAACATTCGGCTTTAGCCGAATGAGCTGATTCTGTCTGGCGGCTGAAGCCGCCAGTTCCATGCAAAGACGCGGGGGACGCGCCGCGGCGCGTCCCTACCCGGAAGAGTGAGAATGCCACAATAAGCAGGGCTATCGGGAGGGAGAGGAGGGTGTTCTCATCGTTGAGGGCAGCGAGGCAGAGGATAGAAGGAATGGCTGAGAGAGCGTATGCCACGCCGGGGAGTGAGCAATGACGACAGGCAAGACCAAGGAAAACTTGCGAAAGGGTAAGCACCAATGCTGTCAGCATGGCGCCGTAGAGGGGAATATAGTAGAACTGGACAATGAATTCCGCCATGTAGTCGGCAAAGCCTCCAGGAAAGGAGATGCGTTCCAGGAAGTAGTCACCGGTGAAGAGGAAGAGCTGGTATTGCTCCTGATAGAAGAGATACTGGGGGATGCCAAGCCAGAGGAAGAGGAATGTAAGGAGGAAAAACAACAGGGAAAATGTTGTTTTTAGGGCTGAATCTGGTATCTTTGTTTTTGTCATTATTATTGTTTTTGGGCGACCCCTCCGGGGTCGATGTTTTGTTGGGTTTGACTCGGGGGACGCTAAGAATAGCGTCTCTACCGTGAGGGGATGCGTTGGTCGGAGAGGATGGCGGTGACGGCGGCGGAGGTGTCGAAGGGCACTTTCGTCTTGGTGAAGTCGGGGGTATTGAAGGAGTAGAGGGAGGATGAATAGTATTCGAGGGGATTTTTCTGGGGAAGGAGGAAGGGACGGGAGAAATTGCCATTGTCATCAATACTTGTCAGGTAAAGATGGGAATAGAGACCATCTTCGCGGCGTGAGGTGAACACCACCCAACGGCTGTTGTCGCTCCAGTTGTGGAAACTGTCGGCATCCTCGCTGTTGATCTCATCTATGGGGCGGGCCTCGCCTGTCTGCAGGTCGAGAAGCCATTGGTCTGCCTCCTTATGCCAGATACTGAAATAACCATAGTCACTGAGAGTGAAGAGTATGTATTTCCCATCGTATGACGGACGAGGCCAGGAGACACTCTTGCCCTTTGCCACGGCATTGAAAAGGGTGTCAACCCGCGAGCCAAAGGTGCCGGTGGTTGCATCGAATGCTATTCGGCAGAGGTTATACTGTTCGTCTTTAAACTGAAGGGGGTATTCCTTCTGATGGCAGGTGGTGAAATAGAGCCATTTGCCATCCGGAGAGAATGAGGGTGAGTTTTCCGACCAATCGCCGGTTTTGATAAGTGAGTCCTGAAGTATTTTGTTTTTTTCAGTGTCATACACGAAGATATCGCTTGAAAAATCGAAGACTTCAAGCCGCTTCGGGCCTGCAATGTGGAAACCCTGTCGGGTCTGGTTGGTGGAAAATGCGCAATATCTGCCGGAAGGATGCCAATAGGGATAAACCATCGAACCGCCGAGGACATCATTGTTGGCAGCCAGCCAGGTACATTCACCATCTTTCTGAACAAGAGTGGCACCGTGTTCTCCCCTGACATGGAAGACGAACTCCTTGGGGTTTGTACGGTTGGATGTGTGGCAATTGTAGCATTGGCCATTGGTCATGGTGTTTTCGATGATGGCCGTTTCGTCGAAGTTTGAGAGGTCACGCTGATAGATGCCCATCTTGCTATAGACCTCGTAGCCGGGGGCAATGCGACGGTATGTGAGACCCCACTCGTCGAGGGGTTGGTCGCTGATATGGATATCGAAAGGTTCGTATTGGAGCCATTTGCCATCTGTTTTGATGCAGACCGTGACAGTCAGTACCCCTCCCCTGTTCTCATCTGTAAGGGCGTGCCAGTCTTTGATGTTGAAGTCGGCATATTTGCCGTTGGCGTGGATCTCACCACCCATGCTCCCCTTTATGGTGACATCGACGCGGTCTATGTCTCCCTCTACTGCAAAGTTGAGCGAGGCAATGCCGGCTGGGATGGTGACTCCGATATAGTCCGGGAAGATGGGGGGCAATGCCGATGTCCTCTCCGGGGCCTTGGGGCGGTCGGAGCATCCTGCCAGCAGGAAGAGGAAAGCTATGATGATAATATTTTTCATTCGTTATCTTTATTCTTGAGTACTTATGAGTACACATGGGTAATCATGGGTACACATGGATAATCATGTCAAATCTTGTCTAATCATGGATTATCATGATTTTTTGTCAGGGGGAGAGGAGGTAATGGAAGAGGGAGTGGCGGTGGGTGGCGATGAGGTCGGGGTTCTTGGAGGTCCAGGCCTGGGCAAATGAGCGGAGCGACTGCTCTACTACCGGGGAAACCATCCCCTGCGGCATGGGTTGACCGTTTTTCATCGACATGAATGCAACCGCCTGTTGGGCAAGGAGAGGATTATATTGGCGGTATCGCTCAGTGACGACACCCATATACTGGGCAAACTTGTTGAGATCTCGCTCAAGAAGCGGATAGACGATGAGATATTGCTTGGCAAGATTGTTGGAGGGATTTTTGAGGAAAAGTTGACCGAAAGTTTTGTCAAGTTCCCCTTCGCTAAACATATAGTCCTCATCAATCATATAGGAGCGAAGTTTCCCATAGAGAGGATGCTGAAGCACTGCATCCGGATTATCAATCAACTTAAGAGTTCGCTTTGCCCACTTCTTATAAAAGAGGGTATGCGAAAGTATGTCGAGATATTTCCGAGCCACTTTGTAGTCGCCTCTTATGATGGCTGTTTCGGCAAGTCGTTTGATGGCTCGGGCACTTTTGTTGTAGGTTGGGATTGCCTCCATACCTTCGAAATAAAAACGCTGTGCGCTGTTGATCATGCCGAGTTGGAAAAAGATTTCGCCGGTGGTCCAGGATGAGAGGGTTTCCTTCATGAAGGGGGGTACAAGGCCTTCGGGTCCGTTTTGGAAATAGTCGAAGGCGCGTGAGTCGAGTTGACCGTTCATGGCAAGTGCGAGGTTTGTGGCGCTTACGCTTAGCGGAAGGTCGGGCATGTTTTTATCGGAGAGACGTAGGATGCCATCCCAGTCGTTTGCCCTGACCATGTAGTCATAGTTTATTAGGGTATAGGTGGATTTGTCGTAGCATTTTGGGTAGAGGAAGATGGCAACTACGAGTTCAAGGATGAGTAGAATCAGAGCCGGAGAGTGTCTTGGTATGGAACATTCGGCTTTAGCCGAATGACCGGATACTTTCTGGCGGCTAAAGCCACCATTTCCATGCAAAGACGCGGAGGACGCTATGAATAGCGTTCCTGCCATGAGGAGGGACAATATGACTAAAATGCCTATCATAAGAGATAGGTCTGCGTTGGGGTCGCCCATATAGAGCCAGATAGCGACGAAGGGAATCAGGGATATGGCAAATGCGAGCAGTTTTGACATCCCTGGGAGTAAAGCCCGCAATATGGCATAGCTCAGCAGGAGGATGGCCATGAAGAGAGCTGTCATGACGGCTGCGCCAATCCAATAATTGTTGAAGAATTGGGTAAGAAATTCGCTGATATAGGTGAGGAGGCCGAGGGGGGATGAGACGCGCTCATGGAAGTATGCACCTGTCGTTTGGAAAAGTTGTATCTCCTCGCGGTATGCGAGGGCTGCGCGGTAGGGGAACGCCCAGAAGCAATACATGACAGCTGCAAGAGCGGCTGTCATGACTATGATGAGATATTTTGAAGATGATTTTGTCATGATGTGCGGTTTTATAGGGCAAAGATAGTCATAATCCCCCACATATCCAAATAAAACTGGATAAATCGCCAATAAATCGCCAACCAAATCGCCAACCTATAGGGTAGGGACGCGCCGCGGCGCGTCCCCTGCATCATTGTCTGGCGCGTCTTTGCATGGAACCGGCGGCTTCAGCCGCCAGACAGAATCAGGTCATTCGGCTAAAGCCGAATGTTCCATGCTAAGCCAGCGTCCCTACTCTGCGCCGTAACGAGACTTTAAGAGGTCGTAGGCGGGGCCGGACCCGACGGAGTGCATGAGGGCGTGGATCTGGTTGATGTAGTTTTGGTTGAAAGCCTTCAGTGAGTCGGCGAGGGCGTTCGCATATACGGTGTCGCCCTGTGCCTGGAGATACTTGATATGCTGCGACTGGTTCCACTGCACCTTGTCGTGGTCTTCCTTCAACACTTTCCAAGCCTGCAGCAGGTCGTTTTGCGGAGTACCCATGCCGCTGGAGACGGAATCAATCACTACGGTGATCTCACCGGGTTCGGTGATGACGAGCAGGTCCTGGGTGCCATAGCGGACACGGCGGTCCATGGTGATACGTGCAAGGAACTCACCCTTATGACCCCGGAATTCGAACTTGCCGTTTTTTATGACTACGGAGTCAACACCGATGCTGTCTTCAAAGGCCTTTGAGCCATAGGGGACAAGGAAAACCCGTTCGCCGTCGAGACGCGACTGGCTTGTCGAACCCTTGATGACATATTCATCCTTAGGGTTGGAGCAACAGGAGACACCGAGAAGGAGTAAAAACAAGAGTAGAAGATTTTTCATGAATGAAAAATTTTAGATTTGAGAAACGGGGATGCGTATTGGCATACGCATCCCCGGGGAATATGATTATGTGAGAGATTATTTACCGAATGACCACCAGGAGCATTCACCCCAAGCACCGGATCCCGGATCCGGAGAGATGAGAATGAGAGCATCGCTGCCGAGGTATCCGATTTCAAACTCAGTAGGCATTGCACCACCCTGGTTGATCTGGAACGGCCACATGATGGCACCAGCAGAAGTGTTGAGAGTGCCGACAGTGAACTTATCATCATCGGGAGTCATATCGAATGAATATGAACCCTGACGGATCTGATTGCCGTTCTGGTCATAGACTGTGATAGTGGCTTCATCTTCGTTGAATACCATGTGGGAAGCTTCCCGGATTTCACCTGAAACGTCTACGCCACCGGTGTGGTCAAGCTGAGTGCTGAACTTGTCGGCGCAAGGACCGTCTTCAGTACCGCAACCCCACCATGCGCCGTTGATAGCGCCGGTACCGTCTTGTGAACCTGCGAGGTAACCAGCGTTGCCCCAGCAAGCGCCACCGTTAACCTCGGTAGCTTTCCAGTGCCATGCATGAGAAGCCATGATGCCATCAGCATCGCTGTCGCTCATAAATGACCACCAAGTACACTCAGACCAACTTCCAGTGCCAGAAGCAGCATATATAAGCACCATACGGGAAACATCAAGGTATCCGATTTCGAATTCCGTAGGCTGCGAACCACCAGTATTGATAGCGAACGGCCAAAGGATAGCACCTTCAGAAGTGGTCAGAGTACCTCGGCTGAATTTATCTTCATTTGTTATCTCATTATCATCATAGTCTGAAATAGTGAATGAACCAGTAGTGATAACATTGCCATTGGGATCGTATGCAGTCAGAGAGCCATCCTCATTGAATTCCATGTAGGAAGCAGCATAGCATTCATCCTTGATGTCATTATATTTGTCACCGGCATGCTGTGCCTGACCGGAGAATGTATCGGGACATGTGCCGTCTTCGACACCGCAGCCCCACCATGAGCCGTTGATGTCAAGACCACCGTCTTGTTCACCGGCAAGGTAGCCACCGTTGCCCCAAACTGCGCCGCCGTTGACATTGGTCGGCATCCACTTCCATTTCTTCACACCAGAGTTGGAAACAAGCACCTTGACAGCGGGGTCAAGGGCCTGAGCCACGTTCATGGTGAACTGCTTGGAAGCCACAACCTCAGTACCGTCACTGTTCAGATAAGAGAAATAAAGAGTCTGTACTTCATCGCTGCCGCGGGAAGGCATGTAGTAGAAGATACCGCCCGAACGACCATAGGAAAGGGTCTTTCTTTCGCCGTTCTTCTCATAGAAGACTGTCACTGCAGACACGCCGGGGAAGTTGTATTCGATATAGTTGCCCTTGTCGGAGGGAACATAGGAAGTAGTACCGTCGTCGTTTTTGACAAGGTCATACTGAGCGAAGGTAGCTCCCTTGAGAAGGGTTTCCGAAGTCTGGATGTCGGAAACGAAGTCGCCTTCAGCCTTGAGGGGGTCGCAGGAAGCGAAAAGCAATCCTGCGAGACCCAATATAATTAGTTCTTTTTTCATTGTCGTTTGTTTGGTTTAAGATTAGTAAACCGGGGTTCCAGACATGCTCCAGTCGCTTGATGAGGAATCCCAGCCTGCGTTCTGCTTAAGCACGTTTTCATCAGCCACGATATTGATCTGACCCGGAGGGATTGGGAGGAAGCCATTGGTGGCAGCATAGCGGGCAGCCCATGAAGACTTGGCATGGTGCATTGTGGTCCAGCGGCCAGTGTAGTTCACAGCAGAGCCATTCTGCTTTTCGAGTGCAAGGGCAGCCTCACAGTTGGCGTCACCATCGATGCCTGACCAGCGACGGAGGTCGTTGAAACGGATACCTTCGCCGAAGAATTCCCAGCGGCGTTCCTTTTTGATGTTGTCCCAGGAGTAGCCTGTCTCAGCTACGCCGGCACGACGCTGAACGCGGTTGAGCATGTCTGCAGTACCTGTAAGTTCGGATTGCATGAGCATCACGTCGGAAAGACGCATGAGAACGATGTCGTTGAAGTGGTCACCCTGGAAGGAGTTGCCGTTGGTATTGGCCACGGTAGTGTTGTTTGTACGGTAAACACCCCACCAAGTGTAGGCTGTGGTGTGGTCTGACCATGAAGAACCGCTGCAAGTTACGGCAATCCATTTCTTATTATATTTACCGGTTTCCTCTGAGCAACTAGTAGTGTAGGCAAATGCTTCGAGTTCCTTCTCGCAGTCTACGACAGTAGCCATCTTACGGGGGTCGGAATCAGGCCATTCGTTTACTGAGTTCATGTTGAAGACACCCTGTCCCCAGCCCTGACCGAAGGGAAGAGTTTCAGGACCGCCGTTTTCCTTGCCATCCTCGTCAGCATCGCAACGGAGACCGCAGTAGAGAGAAGTCATGTTGGTGAAGCCCATGGCAACAGTACCATTCCAGGTAGCGATGTTGGAGAACTGCACCTGGAAGAGCTGTTCTTTGTTGCCGTTGCCAGCCCAATACTGACCAGCCTCAGCAAGGTCCTTGGTGTAGGCATAGTCGGGAGCGGTCAGCTCGTTGGTGTACTGCCAAAGAAGACGGAAATCGGAAATAAGTTCTGCACCTGAATTGTTGATACAGTCGTTGAGGTATTCCACCACCTTTTCTTTGGTAAGGCTGCCGGAAACACCTTCCTGTTCGGGAAGATCTACGGGAGCGAGGCTTGCGGAAGCAAGTTCGCCGGCCTTGTTGTAGAAGCCCTGATAGTACATATAGGCACGTGCGAGGTAGCCTTCAGCGGTACCTTTCATAGCATGCCCATCTCCCCAAGTAGTTGCACCATGGCTCATTAACTCTGATGCAGACACGAAGTCCGCTAGAATGTGAGGGAAGATTACGTCCTTGGCACTTTGTTGAGGGCAAGGATCGGGAGCGGCTGCATCCCAATAAGCAGGGATATCGCCCCAGAACTGAGTGCCCCATAGATAGAAGAGACCACGCATGAAGTAAGCCTCACCAAGAAGCTGATTGCGGGTAGTCTCGTTGCCGGTCCAGTCAAAAGTATCGACTGAATAGATGATGGCATTTGCACGGGCAATACCTACGAAAGTACTTTTCCATGCTGTATCATATAGATCATCCTTGTTACTCATAAGGTGACCGATAGCGTGAGCCTCGATGTCGCCAGTACCACCGCCGCCGTTGGAATCATCCGACATGATGTTCCAGACCATCCATGGAGTCTGCAAGGGGTCGTTGCAGAATTGGTTCATCACTCCATAGAGTGCCGCCAACTCCTTGTTGAGGTCTGCAGCGGCAGCGGGATAGTTGCCGGTGTTGGCCTCAGTATAGTTGCTTGAGTCAAGGAAGTCCTCGCAGGAAGTTAGCGAGAGCATCCCCATAGTAGCAACAGCTGCTAAAATATATTTTTTCATTTTATGATATCTTCTTAAGAATTAGTATTTGATGGTGACACCAACGATGAAAGTACGAGCGGAGGGATAGAGACCTACGTCGACACCACGTGCCCAGCTTACCGTATCACCGCTTGAACCGATTTCCGGGTCAACGCCAGTGTATTTGGTGATTGTGCAGAGGTTCTGAGCCTGAACGTAGAGACGGAGCTGTGAGAACGGAGTCTTAAACTGGCTTGCGAAGTCGTAGCCAAGTGTAAGGTTCTGGAGTTTGAAATAGTCGGCGTTCTGCATATAGTAAGTGGAAACCCACTGGTTGTTTTCGCTACCGACCACGAGGCGAGGCACTGTATTGCTGGTGCCTTCACCATGCCAACGGTTGAGGATGTCGGTGGTGTAGTTCAGATACTGGTTGGCAAGAAGAGCTGTGCGATAGCACTGCATTGCCTGCATACCAAAAGCACCGGAACCGGCAGCGCTGAAGTCGAAGCCTTTATAGCTGAAACCAAGGTTGATACCGAGAGTCCAGTCGGGGTTGGGGTCACCGATTTCGTGGCGGTCACCGTCGAGAGTGATCACACCGTCATTGTTGTAGTCGTCCCAGATGAAGTCGCCGGGCTGAGCTGAATCAAGTACAGCCTTACCTGCAGCGCGTGCGTCATCAATCTGTTGCTGGCTCTGCCAGATACCGCTGTGGCTCATACCGCTGAAATAACCAATCGGGTGTCCTTGCTCTACGAGAGAAACATAGGAGGAGTTTTCAAAAAGAGCGTCTGTCACACTATCGCCGATCTTGCCGGAAGCAGTAGCCAGACGAGTCACTTTGTTCTGATTGTAAGCGGCATTCACGTTAACATGGTAGGTGAAATCGCCGCCGATGTTGTCGTTCCAAGAGAGGGCGAGTTCGACACCGCGGTTCTGCACGTCACCACCATTGATCATCGCGGGTTCTTCATAACCAGATACATTGAGAAGAGGAGCCTGAACCAACCAGTCTTTGGTCTTCTTGAGATACCAGTCGAAGGTCACAGCCAATCGGCTCTGGAGGAAGCGGGCATCGAAGCCGAGGTCCCACTGTTCGGAAGTTTCCCAAGTGATGTCCTCGTTAGGAACATTCTTGGCATATGCACCAGTCTGATAAACACCTTCCACGGTCTGAACCATGTCGCTGTTGAACTTGTAGCCGTAGTCTGCATAGTTAGTCGGAGAGAAACCTATATTCGATAGATAATAGAAGTTATCAATCTGGCAGTTACCATTCTGACCCCAGCTTGCGCGGAGCTTGAAGAAGTCCATCACGTTGTAGGCATTCTCCATGAATTTCTCATTGGTGAGAACCCAACCTGCAGAAACTGAAGGATAGGTGTGCCAGCGGTGGCCACGGGCGAAGTTGCTTGAACCATCACGACGAACGATAGCAGTCAACAGATATCTTTCGTCATAGTTGTAGTTGATACGACCAAAGAAAGAAGCGATGCTTCCCTGGTGAGGATTGTCGTAACCGCTATAGCCGGTTATGTTGGACATGTTGGAGGGAATTGTGTAGTCCCATCCGTTGAGCACGAGGGAGTTCAGGTTGTCGGAGGAGTCTTTGAATTCCATACTCATACCGGTGGACCAATTGGATTGTTCGATTGACTGACCAACGAGGATATCGATGTTGTTGTTGGCAAAAGTCGGAATCACATAAGAGATAGTGTTCTCCAATGAGAGGCTTGAGCTCTGATATGAATTCTGGTTAAGACCATAGATTGCACTTGCTGAAGTGGAACTTGCAGAATATGGAGTCGAAGCACTACGATAGTTGCTTGCGCTATATCCAGTGTTGAACTGGCCACGATATCTCAAATTCTTGATAGGCTCTACAATCCAGTAGAAAGTGGCACCGACACCGAAGTCACGGCTACGGTTGAGTGAATTATATACTCCGTTGAGGAAACCCTCGTAGGGGTTGTTGAAAATCATTGAGCTCCAGCCAGCTCCGTTGTCGCGATAATTGGTGGTGGTTCCATCCTCATTGAAAGCCGGAACGAGCGGGCTAACTGAATAAACCGACTGCATGATGTTATAGTAGCCGTTGCCTTCGGCGAGGGAATGGCTGGAATGGTACCAGTAGGAGACGTTTTCGCCGAGGGTGATGATGCTGTGGTCTTTGCCTTTCAGAAGGATATGTTCTGAATTGATGCGGCCGCCATAACGCTTATAGTCGGATGCGTTGCTGCCGCCAAGGATACCTTCCTGTTCGCTGTAGTTGACAGAGATAGAGAACTTGCTGCGCTCGCTACCACCGGTCAAAGTGACAGCATGGCTGTGCTGGAAAGCGTTCTTGTTGCGGTAAACATTAAACCAGTCTTCACCTTCCCAACCGTTGGCAACCTTGTCAAGGATAGCCTGGGGAACGAGTGCGCTCCAGTTGGTTTTTGTGCCGTAGGTATTGAAGTTGGTCTCGTCGATGACCTGCATATACTGCTGCGCATTGAGAGTGCCGGGTTCGCGGTAGGGGTTTGACCAACCTACGAAACCATCGTAAGTGATAGAAACTTTGCCTTCCTTGCCCTGCTTGGTGGTGACGAGGATAACGCCGTTGGCAGCACGTGCACCGTAGATGGCAGCGGAAGCGGCGTCTTTCAGCACGTCGATGCTCTCGATGTCGTTGGGGTTAAGACCGTTGAGGCCATCGTCGGCCGTACCGGACACGATACCGTCGATAACCAACAGAGGCGAGGACTCACCGATGGTACCCATACCACGGATGTTTACCTTGAAGCCCTTACCCGGCTGGGTAGAGGACTGGGTGATCTGCATACCGGGGGCCTGCGACTGCAGGGCGGTGAGTGCATTGCTTGTATTCATCTGGGCCACCTGGTCGCCGCTAACCTGAAGAGTGGCACCTGTGACGAGTTTCTTTTTCTGAACACCGTAGCCGACTACCACGAGTTCGTCAAGATTGTTGTCGTTTCCCTGAAGTTGGATGTTGATAACGGAATTGTTGCCGACCTTTACATCGGAGGGGATGTAGCCGACGTAGCTTACTGTCAGCACATCTCCTGGTTTTGCATCGATGGCGTAAGCACCGTCGATGTCGGTGGCTGTGCCTTTGGAAGTGCCTTTGATCATGACACTTGCTCCGATGAGTGGTTCTCCATCAGTGTCCGTAACGACACCGCGAACCAGGTTCTCAGGCTGAGGGGCTTGCACCGGGACTTGTGAAGGGGCTGCCCACATCTGAGGAACGCCGCCTAAGAGCGCAGTCAGGACCGCGCCCGAAAGGAGCATTGCTTTTTTCTTGTTTAGGTTCATAAATGTGTTTTTATGGTTAACATATATTGTATAGGCGTATCGTTAATTATGGTCTGAAGAAACGTTGTTTGAAACGTGTTCCATGGATTGTGCAAAATTAATGGAATATTGCCGTAGTTTTCAATACAATTTTAACATATATTTTGCAAATGGGGCAAATATCAATTTTTACAATGAGATAGGCTGATTATTTAATTGCAATTACGGTATTTTTGATGATGGCGATGGTGGTGGTGTCGGAGGCGAAGACGGAGTTGAGGCCCTGGGCTTCCTGGGCGGGATCGCCAGTATAGGGGTCGCCGGGTTGCCAAGTGTCGTGGTTAGGAATTGCCAGTCCTCCCCAGCCCCAGAAATTCACACCGTTGAGGGCTCCACCTGAAACCACCTCATCAAACACATGGGAATAGAAACCATCTCTTCCGGACACCGGAGAACCCAAAGCATACGCCATATTGTCGCGCGGATACCCAAATTCCTCAAGCACAATAGGTTTGGAATTGCCTTCACCAAGAGCATTGTCAAGAGACTCGCGGTGCATGCGGATATAGTCGCTTGCATTGCGTTTTGCCACATGAAGACTGTCGGTAAGGGTCTCCGGGCTTACCCAACTCCAATTGTATGGCCATATATGGATAGTGCCATAATCAATGTTGGGATCCTGATGAATACGCGTCCAAAGGTCAAGGTCGTTTTCACAACCCCACAGACCCTCACTTCCAACCGACACAAGATGGTTGGGGTCAATTTCCTTAATACTCTTTGCGCTTCGTGCAATCCATTGACGCAAAGCCTCCTTGTTTTCGGGTTTGAAAGCACGGGGTTCGTTGGCAATCTGCCAGGACATGATGGCAGGAGACTCACTATAGGGTTTGCCGGTGACTGTATTGACACGACCTACAATGTTGCGGATATGGTTGTCGGCAAGTTTCATGGCGGAGTCGTTGATAACAAACTGGGATGCATAGTCCATATAAGCCGGATAACCATCCGTAGCCGGGTTGACAGCCTTTCCGGCACCCGCCCATTCGAGATATGTGGAAAAACCGCCACTCCATTCCCAGGCATTATTGAGATAAAGCACGGCCTTCATGTCGCGTTTTTCAAGTTCTGCGAGCAGATAGTCAAGTCCTCGGAGGAGTGTGTCGTTGTATTCTCCCGGTTGCTTCTGCAGGGTGGGTGAGATATGGGAGGGAAGACCTTCCTCTCCATCGCCGCCGACGAGGATCCGGAGATTGTCGATGCCGAGGGCAGAGAGGGTGTCGAGTTCGGCGGCGAGACGTTGGCGGTCACCGCCGACGCCTTCGGAGGCGAGGATGGCACCATACCAGAAGTTGGTGCCGATGTAGCGATATGAGGAGTCGCCAATCATGAATTCGCCATTTTCCACCCTGACGAAATCGGATGGCTCATTTTCATTACCTTGGTCTGTCTTGCAGGCTGATGTGGCGAGAAGCGCAGCAACAGCAACCGCCCCTATTATTCTTTTCATCTTATTATTTTTAATTTGCGTGGCGGGCGTTGGGCCAGGAGTCGGTGCGGAAAGGGACGAGGGGGAGACCATACATGTCGTGGATCTCTCCGACCGCAAAATTCTTGAAGTTATAACGAACTCCCTTGATGTCATCGACCTTGTCGCTGGTGACCTCGATAGTGAATTTATAATCTTTGTCCTGTTTCTGGACAGCCTTTGCCGGATAATAAACCTGATCCTCACCGGCAACCTCAAATCCAGGCATATCTGCGTATGGATTTAGCCCCGACCAAGGGTTCTGGAGATGAATTATAGCCTTGTTGCCATTAAAATCGACAGACTTATATGCCGGAAATTGGTCGGGAAGCCCCTTGATGCCGTAGGTGCGATTGCCGGCCATAAAGGCAAGCCGCTCCCCAATCTCTTTCTTCTTGCGGGCATGAATGTCTTCCACCTCATAGGGATAAATCAGGTCGGAAGTGCAAACTATACCACTATTGGGGATAAGTTCCACGCCCTTTTGCTGGCATTCGCGGAAAATGGCTGCATTGTCGCCATCTGGGTTGCCATAGCTCCAGCCGGGCAACTCCACATAGTAGAAAGGCAACTCGCCGAGATTCCACAGTTGACGCCAATGCTCCACCATGTCTTTCTGATGCGTGGGGTATGTCGCTTCGCGACCCACATTCGACTCACCCTGATTCCAGAGGAAACCCTTCACGTTGTATCCGGCAAGGGGTTTGAGCATGGCATTATACATCACTCCTATTCTCTCATACTCACCGATATTCGGATCCTTCTCCTCCTTTGCCATATCCCATTCGGGATATGTATCGAGTATTTCCTTAGGAATCCACCCCTCCACTTTCGAACCTCCATATGCACAGTTGATGATGCCGACAGGCACGTCGAGGAGGTCGGTAAGCGAGCGGGCGAAGAAATAGGCAAGCGCAGAGAAATCAGGGGCATTCTCGGGAATTGACTTCTGCCATTTGCCTGCCACTTTCTCCTGCGGAGTATAGCTTTGGGTCTTGGGCACATTCGCCATGCGGATGCCCGGATATTTGCCGGAGTATGCAATAGCCTCTCCTCCACCTTCTACGGGCTGGAAGCCGTATCCCTTAAGAGGCATCTCCATATTTGACTGTCCGGAGCAGAACCACACCTCCCCTATCAAGATATCATCTAATGTCACGGGGCCTTCTCCATCGTCGATGGTAAGGGTGTAAGGAGTGTAGGAAGCGGCAGGTGTTGCCACCTCTGCATCCCATTTGCCGGTTGTAGGGTCGGCTTTCACAGTCACTGTCTTGCCACTCCAGGAGGGGGTGATACTTACAGACGAACCGGGCTTAGCCCATCCCCAGATTCGGGCATCCGACTGTTGCTGCAATACGGCATTGCTGCTGAAAATGTCGGGGAGTTCCACCTTGGCCTCCGCCGGAATAGCCAATGCGGAGAGGGCGGCAATTGCCGCCATTTGAATGATTTTTTTCATGATATATATTTTATTCTAAATGTCTTTTCATTCGGCTGAAGTCGAACATTCCATGCAAGACTATTATTTCCTCATTCGGCTAAAGCCGAATGTTCCATGCTAAGCTTCGGTGTCTTAGTATGGAAGTTTCGGCTTTAGCCGAAACAGTCTACACCAACTTCTTATGGTGCTGGTAGATTTCGCGGAAGAGCTTGGGAGTATGAATCTTCTTCTTCTTGAAGATGCGGTTGAAATTCGAGACATTGTTGAAACCGCAGGCATAGCAGATCTCAGCCACAGAGGCTGTGGTACTGACAAGCAACCGAGATGCATGACCAAGTCGCACATCTATCACATAGTCGGAAACGGACCGTCCGGTACGGAGTTTGAAGAAACGGCTGAAAGCTGTCGGGGTCATGCCGGCAAGGCTTGCAAGATCGCCAAGTCGTATGTCATCCTTATAATGCTCGTTGATATAGTCCTGCACCTTCTGAACGCGACGGCTGTCGCAGGAGGGCTTCACCGACACAAAGGAACTGCTGGATAGACGGCGATAATGACCATCCTCCGCAAGGATATGAAGGATTTCCATCAGCCGCAACACTCCGGCAAATCCGGACTCCTCGCGTACCAATTCGTAGAGTTTGTTGGAAACTTTCGGGACACTCTCAGCCTCGAATGCTATGCCCCCGTTGCTATCCTCAAGCATCTTGCGAAGGGAGGTAAGCTGATTCTTCGCAAGGAGAGAATCTCCGAAAATGTCACCTTTAAACTGGATGGTGATTTCTCGTATGCGGTCGCTATGACATTCATGCTGAAGCCAACCGTGCTCCACATCTTTTCCGATTAGAACGAGATCAAAATCACCGATTGTTTCCACTGAGTCGCCGACAACTCTCCTGGCTCCGGCTGCGTTTATGACAAAGTTGAGTTCATACTCCACATGGTGATGGATGGGATATGTGAAAGAGCATTTATACCGGTCTACGAGATAAAAACAGTCTCTTTCCGAAAGAGGGGTAATTTCTGTTATGGTTTGAGTATTCATGAACAAATAAGGTTAAGCTGAAATTGACATTAATACTTTAATATCCTATTTATTCCGTGTTTTCGAATTTTTGTACTATCATTCTTTATTCCATTGTAATATCGTAAGATATGAAAAATCTCTAAAATAAATGACAGTCATTGTTCTATCAATTTTGTAGAGCACAAATTTTCAAATTATATCATATTCTTGATTGATATAACTTTATAAATAGTAGTACAAAAAAAGCCTAAAACTCGGATTTTGTATGTCCTTTTTTAGGAACATCAAACTGAACACCCTACCTATTTTGTTTTGCAAAAATGCAAACTCTTAGGAAGAGTTACTTAAATCAAATGCAAAGTTAATAAAAATATCTGAATTTCAACAAGGTTATTTGGATTAAATTTCCGTCAAAAATGTAAAAACTTGCAAATTGTTTTAAAAATGCCATTTTGAGCATTGGATAAATATCAAACAATCAATGCATTACAAATCATCATTGACTCTTCCTAAGAGTTACTTAAAAAATACGAAAAAGTATCAAAAAAAGCCGGAACCCTTCACAGAGATTCCGGCTGAAAGTGCGCCCGGGGGGACTCGAACCCCCACGTCGCAAGACACTAGATCCTAAGTCTAGCGCGGCTACCAATTACGCCACGAGCGCAAATGCGAATGCAAAATTAATACTTTTTTCTTACATTAGCAAATAAAATTTGAAAAACATGTAAGTCTTGATGAAACATGATGAATCATGATAATTCATGGGGTTCGAAAAGGGAAGTGGAGAGGGATGCGGAGAGGGTGATGGTGGCGGAGAGATCGGTGCGGAGATTGCGGAGTGAGCGGATACCATACAGCCAAAGGGGTATAGAGAGGGGAAGTATCGCCATCAGCGGATATGCAAGCCAGCGCACCGGACAGGGATGAAATATCCACAGATTCCGGAATATGGGAAAACCGGCCAATCGGAGCACAAGTTTTCTGTCGCGGCTATTCTGCAAGTAATCGACAGTCCGGTTGATCCTGTCCTCAATTGTATGGATGCCATCCACGTCATATCCCGGGATGAAATAATGATAGAACGAGACAAAGGGATTGCGGCTGAAATTGAGTCGAGACAAAAGCGACCCACAATCCTCTGCAACCGCGGCGAGCATCTTCCGACCACGCTCCGCATCGATATCGCTGATGATAACCTCCTTGACCGGCACAAAACGCTTGGTGCGGAGTCCCAAGAGATTGCGGAAGAATCGTTTGTAGCGGTCGCCGTCAAATACTGACGAATCGTTCATCGCCTTCCAAGTGACATAAGCACCGAGAGGAGCAAGCACAATGGTAGACAACCATATACCCAACTCCACTGGCCAGCGCCCGTCGCGGGCCAGTTTATAGCCGGTGTTGTCGAAGATATAATATACAAGGAATAGGAAAATAGAAATTACAAGAGGCATTCCAAGACCACCCTTCTTTATGATAGCACCGAAAGAGGCACCGATAAAGAAGAATATGATACAAGCCACGGAGAGGGTGTATTTCTTGATCAACTCAATCTCATGCCGACGGATGCTCTTTTTCTCCTCCTCCATGACGAGCGACTTGAACTCGGTCATGTTCTGATGTTCGCGAGAGATATTGAGGGCCATCGAAAGCAACTGCGAAGCCTCGGCGGGAGCAACCGCATTTAGCATGGAATCGACAGAGAAAAGGGTGGCAGCCTTTGCCATCTCCTCCTTCTTCTTCTTATCCTCCTCCATGCGCTTTTTTGTCCAAGTGTCGGAATCGTCACCCGTTAACTTATAGGTGGTGACAGAAGGCAAAATCGGAGATGCATCGCGAAGCAGGTCGGCAGAAAACATACCCCCTATTGAATCGACACGGTGACCGATTGAATCGATGCTGAAGCGCAGCTCGGCGATGTTTTTGCCGACATATTGCTGACGCATACCCTCCTCATCGAGACGATTGAAATTGGCATCAAACGGGATAAGAATCTGTTTGTCGACAAATGTCTCACGCCGGAACGGCACGTTGCGGTCGTTGGTGCGTTGCTCACGGAGGTTTTCAAACTGCTCTCCGTGCATCAGATGAAGATAGAGATGACTCATCTCGGGAGTCATTGCCATGCGGGCAGAATCAGCGAGGAGAATTGTGGCATTACCACCATGGCTGACATCATAGATCATCATGTCGTAGAGCATTCCGGTGTCCTTATTCTTCTCGCGGACAAGGATATTATAGCCGGGAATCTGATTGTAGAAAACATTTTCAGGAATTTCCAACTCCGGGGATTTCTGACGCACGGAAAAGAGCAGTGTGTACATCTTTACCTGCGCCTTGGGCAGGACATTGTTCTGGAAAAAGAATGCTCCAATGGCAAGCATGACAACAACCACTATGAGAGGTGCCATCACGCGAATCAGGGATATTCCGGAAGCCTTCATTGCAGTCAGCTCAAACTTCTCGCCAAGATTGCCAAACGTCATCAAAGAGGCAAGGAGAATAGCGAGAGGGAGAGCCATCGGGACGAATGAGAGTGCAGCGTAGAAGAAAAGTTCGGCTATGACATCCATGCCGATGCCTTTACCGACGAGCTGGTCGATAAACTTCCAGAGGAACTGCATGAGCACAATGAAAATCACGATGAGAAATGTCATCGCGAAAAGCGGCAGAAAGGTCTGCAGCATGAAAATATGCAGCCGTTTTACTACTTTCATGATTTTCCGAATGCAAAATTACAAAATAATTCCGCATTGAATAGACATAATCCAAGAAAATTTACTAAATTTGCATATCTTTTGTCGGGAAGAAATCCGATGAATCCATTTGAAACCAACTTTAATCAATAAAACCATGACACTTTTTGAAAGACTGACCGCCAAGGCCAAGGAGAACCCACAGAGACTGGTTCTTCCGGAATCGCTTGAGCCACGCACGCTCAAGGCAGCCGACCACATTCTGGCCGAAAAAATCGCAAACGTAACTTTCCTCGGCAAAGCCGAAGAAATCCTGAAAAAAGCCGACGAACTCGGTCTGACACATATCAAGGAAGCTTCCATCTGCAATCCTGATGATGTGGAATTCACTGAAAAATATGCAGAACTTCTCTGCGAACTTCGCAAAAAGAAGGGTATGACTATCGACGACGCCCGCTACCAGGTGAAGAATCCCCTCTATCTTGGTTGCCTTATGATCAAAGCCGGTGATGCAGACTGCATGGTGGCAGGTGCTCTGAGCCCTACATCGAGCGTGCTTCGAGCAGCTTTCCAGGTGCTGAAGACCAAACCGGGTGTTACCTGCGTCAGCGGTGCTTTTATCATGCTTCTGCCGAAAGGCTGCCAGTATGGCGAAAACGATATGCTGGTATTTGCCGACTGTGCAGTGGTGCCAGACCCAACAACTGAGGAACTTGCCCAGATTGCCATCGAGACTGCAAAGACCACAAAGAATATCGCAGGTCTTGATCCCGTGATCGCGATGCTCAGTTTCTCAACCAAGGGAAGCGCTAACCACGAAAGAGTTGACAAGGTACGCAACGCTACAGAACTCGTTCACCAGCTTGCTCCTGAACTGAAAGTGGATGGTGAACTCCAGAGCGACGCAGCCATCGTGGAGAGCGTAGGCAAACAGAAAGCCCCCGACAGCGAAGTTGCCGGACATGCCAACACCCTTATCTTCCCATCGCTCGAGACAGGCAACATCGCCTACAAACTCGTGCAGCGTCTCGCCGGTGCCGGCGCCGTTGGTCCTATTCTCCAGGGCCTCGCCGCTCCCGTCAACGACCTGAGCCGTGGCGCAACCGTGGAAGACATCATCAACACAATTATCGTGACTTGCAACCAGTCGCTATCTGAAAAGAAATAAGAATATGAAGATTATGGTTTTAAACTGCGGAAGCAGCAGTGTGAAATATAAACTCATCGACAGCGTCAGCAAGGAAGTGCTCGCTGAAGGTGGCGTAGAGAAAATCGGACTCCCCGACTCATTCCTGAAGTTTAAACGTCCCGACGGATCAAAGGAGACATTCACTGTGGAAATTCCGGATGCAAAGGCTGCTGTCGGCAACGTGATCAAGGTCCTAACCGACCCGAAAGACGGAGTCATCAAATCGTTTGACGAAATCGATGCAGTGGGCCACCGCGTGGTGCACGGCATGGACAAATTCAACAAGTCGGTGCTCATCACTCCGGAAGTAATTGAGGAAGTGAAGGAATGCTACACCGTGGCTCCTCTCCACAACCCCGCCAATATCGCCGGTATCGAGGCTGTGACCGAACTGATTCCAAGTGTGCCTCAAGTGGCAGTGTTTGACACAGCTTTCCACCAGACAATGCCCGACTACGCTTATATGTATGCCCTCCCCTATGAGACATACGAGAAATATGGAGTTCGCCGCTACGGTTTCCACGGCACAAGCCACCGCTACGTCAGCAAACGCGCTTGCGACTTCCTCGGTCTTGACTACGACAAACAGCGCATCATCACATGCCACGTCGGCAACGGCGGAAGCATCGCTGCCATCAAAGACGGAAAGTGCATCGACACTTCCATGGGTCTTACCCCCACGGAGGGTCTCATCATGGGCACCCGCGTAGGAGATGTGGATCCGGGAGCTTTGGTATATCTCATGAAAGAGATGAACCTCGACGCCGACGGCCTTATGAACCTCATCAATAAAAAGAGCGGTGTGGCCGGAGTGAGCGGATTGAGCAACGACATGCGCGACATCGAGGCCGGCATCAAGGAAGGAAATGCACGCGCTAAACTTGCCCTGGAGATGTATGAATACCGTATCCTTAAATATATAGGAGCTTACACTGCTGCACTCGGAGGTGTCGACGTGATTGTATTCACCGGTGGTGTCGGTGAAAACCAGACAAGTCTTCGCGAAGTCATCTGCAAGAAACTCTCATTCCTTGGTGTCACTCTCAACGAGGAAGCCAACAAGGTGCGCGGTGAGGAAATAGAAATTTCCGGTGCAGACTCAAAGATCCACGTGGTGGTCATCCCGACCGACGAGGAACTGATGATAGCACAGGACACTGCAGCCATCGTAGGAAAGTAAAAATGTTAGGATTTGTGACTTGGAATGTTGACCCTGTACTGTTTTCTTTTGGGTCGTTTGCCGTCAGATGGTACGGGTTGATGTTCGTAATAGGATTCTTCGTTGGCTACCAGATAGTGGCAGCCATGTTCAAACACGAGGGGGTTCCCGAGCAATGGCTCGGGACTCTCTTGACCTACCTTGTGGTCTGCACCATTGTCGGAGCTCGCTTAGGACATGTCTTTCTCTATGAATGGGACTATTATTCAGCACATCCCGGAGAAATCCTGAAGGTATGGAATGGAGGTCTTGCAAGCCACGGAGGCACAATAGCCATTATCATCGGCATGTGGATTTTCTGCAAGTTTGTGGCGCATAAACCGATGAGTTGGGTGATTGACAAGATAGTCGCTCCCATCGCCCTTACAGGATGTCTGATTCGTCTTGGCAACCTTATGAATTCGGAAATATATGGTGCACCGACCGACCTTCCGTGGGGTTTCCTGTTTGTGAGAAATCACGAGACACTTCCCTGTCATCCGACTCAACTTTATGAGGCCGGATGCTATCTGCTCCTTTTCTTCCTACTGATGTGGATGTACTGGAAGAAGAACGCGGAGGAACGGCCGTGGCTGATGTCGGGCGTTTTCTTTTTGGTGACATTCGGATCTCGTTTCCTGATAGAATATGTGAAGAATGTGCAGGTGCCTTGGGAAATCCAGATGCGTGCCGACTGGGGAATAGACCAGGGGCAGCTTTTGAGCATACCCTTCATTCTGCTCGGAATCGGGCTGATAATCTATGCGATGGTGAAGCCTCGGCAACATTGGGACTTTCCAAACAAATTCGGAGAAGTCCCAAAATCATCTAAAAAATAACCAGCATCCCTCGCAACCCACCCGCACCCAAGCGTACCCAGGTGTACCCAATTTCACAAGACAATAAATAAAAACGACCAGTCTCACGATTGGTCGTTTTTAATTACGGAGATTACCAGTTTCCGTGATTCTTAATGAACAAAAATCTATCTTCTTTTATAATTTTTAAACATTCTTAACTACCAAATTGTTTCGACTTCTTAAAATTTTAACAATTGTTAAATTTTATCTGAGAATAGGAAGGATGCGATTAAGTGAGGATATGAAGGTGTCAACTTCCGCGTGGGTGTTGTAGGCGGCAAAGGAAGCACGGACGGTACCGGGAATGCCGAGACGCTCCATCAGCGGTTGCGCACAGTGATGACCGGTGCGGACTGCTACACCAAGCTTATCTAATAGCATACCGATATCGTAGGGATGAATACCTTCCACGTTGAATGAGACAACCGCACTCTTATGACTCGCGTTTCCATAGATTGTGAGACCATCAATTTTTGTCAACTGCTCCTCACAATACCGGAGGAGACCGGTTTCATGCGCCTCTATATTCTCAATGCCGAGACTATCTATAAAATCAAGTGCCTTGGGGAATGCCCCAATACCGACAAAGTCGGGGGTACCGGCCTCAAACTTAAACGGCAGGTCGGCAAAAGTGGTCTTCCCAAAACTTACATGGGCAATCATCTCACCTCCCCCCTGATACGGAGGCATGGCAAATAGCCGCTCTTTCTTGCCGTAGAGAATCCCCACTCCAGTGGGTCCATACATCTTATGCGATGAGAAAACATAAAAATCGCAACCAAGATCCTTTACATCTATCTTCAAATGCGGCGACGCCTGCGCTCCGTCGATCAGCACCGGTACTCCACGGGAATGGGCATACTCCGTCATCTCCTTTACAGGATTGACCGTGCCAAGGACATTGGAGACATGGCAGAACGAGGCCATACAGGTATGTTCATTGAAAAGAGACTTGTATTGGTCGATAAGCAATTCTCCCTTTTCATCGATATCAACCACACGAATCTTTAGGTCAGGGCGACGATTCTGAAGCAACTGCCACGAAACAATATTGGAGTGATGCTCCATCACTGTGAGGATTATCTCGCCACCCTTGGGAAACAATGAGCCAAACGAAGATGCGACAAGATTTATGGATTCTGTGGTGCCACGAGTAAAGATTATCTCCTCAATTGAGTCAGCATTCAGATAATCGCATATCCGGCGGCGGCATCCCTCCTGTATTTCCGTGGCTTCCTGCGAAAGGGTGTGCACGCCGCGATGCACGTTGGCCTTGTGCTCCTCATAACCGGCCACCACAGCCTCCACCACACTCCGCGGAGTCTGCGATGTCGCTGTGTTGTCGAGATAGACAAGGGGATACTTGCCGACGTTGCGCGACAATATGGGAAATTCTTCCCTAATTTTCTCAATTTCTGTCATCAGATTTTTTAATTGTGCATTGTGCATTGTGCATTGAACACTGGTTGCAGGCTGATTTTTCTCCGGCAAAGCGACGCTCCACCATCAGTTTGAGACGGTCGCGAAGCGGAGTAAGAGATATGCCATCGATGACATCCGACATAAAGGCCTGCTTCAGCATCAGGCGAGCATCTGTCTCGGAGAGTCCTCGCGTCATCATGTAGAACAGCTGTTTCTCATCGAGTTGTCCGATTGCAGTGCCATGCGAGCACTTCACATCATCATTGTAGATCTCCAACTGCGGTTTGGAATGCATGCGCGCCTCAGAACTGCCAACAAGATTTCGGTTAGACTGATATGCCTCGGTCTTAGTTGCCCCCTCAGCCACATATATCAGCCCGGCAAATGCACCCATGGCATTGTCTTCCACCACGTATTTGAAAAGTTCGTCGGTGTTGCAATCCGCGACATTGTGAGAAATTTTTGAATATGTGTCAAGGCGACGCTCATCGTCCTCAATTCCCATTCCGAGCATACGAAGACGGGCATGGCGACCGGCAAACTCCGCGAAAAATTCATTTCTCGTGATGCCATTATATAGGGTCATCGAATCAAGAAGGACTTCAGAACCCTCCTCCTGTCGCAGATAAAGCGAGGATAGTCGGCGTGTGCGTTCGGTGCTTTCCTCCAAATCATAGAAATCAAGACGACTTCCCGCTCCAGCGAAAATCTCCACTACCTGCACTGAGCAGAAATCCGTGTCGGGCGACTGGGTATGATCACAAATGAGCATCTTCGCCTCAGAGTCTTCCCCCATGACTATAAGAATCCTTCTTGCAGCAAGCATGGGAGAAACACTATTTAAAATATTCACCAACTGGATGGTCGACTCTACCTTCACGCCTCGCCGCACGCGAAGCACAACCCCATCTTGACAAAGAAGGGTGTTGAGAGCCACTATAGGATTATCCATATTGGCAATCGTCCCATAATATTGAGCCACAAAACCGGGATTTTCCTTGGCATAGACAGCCAGTGACATGACATCCACACCGTCGGGCAAGAGATCGCGGCAACCGGCTGTCTCGGCAAAGACATCATTGACCACAAGAAAAAGAGATGTGGAAAGATGCGGCACATCACAACGGAAAGACTCGGCTGGATTCACACGGAAAGGCACACGCGCCACATTGACACCATAATTCGGAGACAGTATGTCTTCCAGATTGGTATGCGCATAGTTTTCCGCCTTTAGCGAAGGCAAAGGATTGCTTTCGAGCGATCCGGCTGCCCTTTCCCTCAAGGCATTGAGCGAATCGGATGATTTTGACTCTATAAGCGACCGATTGTCGCGCCAGAGTTCCAAATATTGGTCAATTGCACTCATATCAAACCTCCCCTTTTATTTCACCGGCCTTATCAACCTCCGCCTTAATCCAGTCGTAGCCCTTTTTCTCAATCTCAAGGGCCAGGTCAGGACCACCTGTATAGACAATTCTTCCTTTATAAAGAATATGGATCACATCGGGTTTGATATAGTCGAGCAGACGCTGATAATGGGTGATCACAATTGTCGCGTTTTTATTGCTTCTCAATTTGTTGACACCCTCCGCAACGATGCGCAGTGCATCCACGTCAAGACCGGAATCTGTCTCATCAAGAATGGAGAGTTTAGGCTCGAGAACCGCCATCTGGAAAATCTCATTGCGTTTCTTTTCTCCGCCTGAGAACCCTTCGTTGACACTGCGCGAAGCAAGCTTATTGTCAAGTTCCACTATGGCACGCTTTTCGCGCATCATCTTAAGGAAATCGGTAGCCCCAATCGGAGGTTCTCCATTATATTTTCTTTTTGCATTGACAGCGGCACGCATGAAATTGACCATCGACACTCCCGGAATCTCCACGGGATACTGAAAACCGAGGAAAAGTCCCATATGGCTTCTGACATCGGGGGTCTTGTCGAGCAAGTTCTCTCCATTGAAAATAGCCTCTCCGCCGGTGACATTATAAGCAGGGTTTCCAGCCAAGACCATGGAGAGTGTAGACTTGCCCGAACCGTTTGGACCCATTATGGCATGCACTTCCCCGGCATTGACATCCAGGTTGATTCCCCTTAGTATTTCCTTACCCTCGATTTCAGCGTGAAGGTCTTTGACTGATAACATCATATTTAATTTTGAATTTTAAATTTTGAATCCCTCATCCACAAATCCCTGACTCT
>CAYMBR010000004.1:68398-87277 GCA_964388725.1 uncultured Sangeribacter sp.
ATATTTAATTTTGAATTTTAAATTTTGAATCCCTCATCCACAAATCCCTGACTCTCAACTCTTATTACTTAACTCTTAACTTATATCCCTTGCTTCCCAAAGCTGTACCCGATGCGCATATTCGTCGGCCGACATCGAACCTAAGATGGCAGGAGCAAGCCTGACCACCTCATCCACAAGATTGCCATCATCATGACGGACGCAATGCATCAACGGCGAAAGCTGCGGACGACAAATCGCCAAGTCGAACAGCAATGACAAGAACATGAGATATTTCAATAAAGTAAACACCGCTCCGGCTATAGAGTTCATGATTCCCACCGGCAAATACCCGAGCACCACATTGAGTATCTTTGTCAGCATGGAGAAGAGAAAAACAGAGGCGCACCAAATCAATCCAAAGGAAAGAGTAGAGAAGAAGAATGTCTTTGCCACCGGATCGTAGAACTTGGGAAACCATCCCATCAGCCAGTCGCCGAAGTCAGGTCCCAACGATCTTGCGGCCACAACGCCAAACACGAAACCGAGAATGCCCGAAACCTGACGCATCAAGCCCCTCTTGAATCCACGCAACATCGCTACCAAAGCCACTGCTATGACCAATATGTGATATATCGCTTCTCCCATGGTGCAAAATTAATAAAAAAATCGCAAAAATTTGTTTTTTTAACGCGCCGGATTTGGTTTGGTCGCCATTTCTTATTAATTTTGTAGTATATGAAGATACTTGCTGACGCCAGAACCCGCAAAAATGACATCCTGATTTTCCTCTGCTTCCTTGCTGCAGGGGCTCTTTTGCTGTGGGCTGTCTATGCTTCATGGATTTACTTCAAGACCACTCCTCCATTCGTCGACAGGGACCTATACCCGGTGATGGGAATCGACGTATCCTCCCACAACGGCACCGTAGATTACGAGGCTCTCAAGGATGACAGCGTCGAATTCGTATGGATCAAGGCCTCAGAAGGCGCAACCTTCAAAGACAAGAATTTCTACACCAACTACAACAAGGCCGGCGAATCCGGCCTGAAACGAGGTGCTTATCATTTCTTCCGGTTCGACAAGGACGGGGTGGAGCAGGCGATGAACCTCCTCGACGTGGTCGGCGACAGAAATCTCGAGATGGGAATCGCCATCGACATCGAGTCGTCGGGCAATCCGCAACATATCGACGACGAGACTGTCAAAGAACGGCTTGCAACAATGGTGGATTATTTCAACCTCAGAGGAATAGCCCCGACTTTATACTGCAACAAGAAAGACTTCTACCAGTATCTCGAGGACTCTTTTCCCGGACATTCCCTTTGGATATGCGCCCTGTCGGAAGACCAGATAGCTTCGGAATGGACTTTCTGGCAATACTCACACAGCGGGAGACTCAGCGGCACAAAGGGCGCTGTTGACCTCAACGTTTTCGGTGGCTCAAGGGATGAATGGGAAAGGTTTCTAACCTCGCAACAATATAAAGACGACAAATCCGTTATAAAAGAGTGATCTCTTAATAAAATATGTGGCAACTACTGCTGTGAACAAAATACTTTCCATAATATCAAAATCAACATTAAGACTTCTGCCGTCGCTACTCACCGCGATGGCATTCATTGCATCTGCAAGCGCTGCCTCTCCTGATAAGTATGCAGACTCCTCAGTGCTGTCGGTGGGCAATTGGGTGAAGATAGACATCTCCACTCCCGGATTGCAGACTTTGAGCCGACAGACTCTGAAGAATTTCGGGTTTTCTGACCCCACGAACGTGTATGTATATGGCTACGGAGGGCGCATGATCTCCGAAACACTTAGCGACGACCTGCCCGACGACCTGCCAAGCATGCCGCTGGTCAGAGCCTCCGACGGCAGCATATCTTTCTATGCCGTAGGCAACATTTCCACCGACTACAACCCTACGACAAAGGCTTTCTCCCACACCATCAACCCCTACAGCGAGACTGCTTATTATTTCCTGAGCGATGTCGCCCCGCAAGAAGCAAGCGACATCATCGACCTCTCGCAGACGGAGGGATTGACAGTGGAGACAGCTTTTGAATGTTTGCTCGTACACGAGCAGGATCTGCTGCAATGTGCCGAATCGGGACGCGACTATCTGGGTGAGGATTTCCGCACCACAAAATCGCAGAATTTCAAGTTTGACCTCCCCGACAACGCCGACGGCAATGCCGGTATAAAAATAAAATTCGGAACCAACACCACCGGCTCAGCCAGCAGCATCCTGGTGAGTGCCAATGGAGAACGCCTTGCCGCCACCAACAGCGACAAGATCTCCGCCGTCACATCAAGCGACCAGTACTACGCCACCACCACCACTTCAAAAACAGCAACCGACGTGGGCAACACGCTCATAGTGGGAATCGAATATTCACAGGGAGGAGTGGTCACGACCGCCCGCCTCGACTGGATAGAGGTAACTTATCAACGACACCTGAAACTATCAGACTCTCAGCTGAACTTCGCGGTGTATCCTACAAGTCCAAGGGCTTACCGGATCTCCGGCGTATCAGAAAACACGGTAATATGGGATGTGACCAATCCCGCCGACATCAAGGAAGTCAAAGGCGCCTACAACCCCACCGACAAAACCCTGACGATAGGTGTCGCCAACAGCGGACGACGAGAGTTTTTTGCTTTCGAACCGACTGCAAAAGGAGCCACAGTGGCAGGACGCATCAAGGTCTCCAACCAGGACATACACGGAATGCCTACTCCCGACATGGTAATCATCTCTCCCGACGCACTCGCCTCAGCTGCAGAAAGAATCGCCAACCTTCACCGCGAGCTCGAAGGGATGACCGTCTATGTGCTTTCTCCCGATAAAATCTTCAATGAGTTTTCCAGCGGCAACGCCGACCTCTCGGCCTACCGGAAACTGCTTAAAATGTGGTACGACAGAGGGATCGCCGACCCAGCAGGAAACACGATAAAATATTGCCTGCTGATGGGGCGCCCAAGCTGCGACCAGAAACAAAAAAATCCGGAAACAGTAAAAGCAGGATATGCCACCAACCTGATATGGCAATCGGCAAGCGGGCTGACAGAGACCACTTCCTACTGCACGGATGACTTCATCGGGATGCTCGAGGACGAGACCACCGCACGCAACTTGTATGCGAGAACCATAAATATAGGTGTGGGACGCTACCCGGTCACCACACTTGCGGAAGCCAACATTGTGGCCGACAAACTTGAAGAATACATGACATCGCCCGACTACGGCATCTGGCGCAACAACGTCATGGTAATCGCCGACGACGGCGACAGCGGTAGCCACCTCAACCAGGCACAATCTTCAATATCGCTGATGCAGAGCAATCCGGCCGGCGCAAACTACGCCTACGAGCGTCTATATCTCGATGCATACGAGCGCAAGGACACCGGCACCGGCTCCGAATTTCCTGAAGCCAAGGAGCGCATGCTCAAGAAATGGGAAAAGGAAGGCGTGGCACTCATCAACTACATAGGACACGCCAATCCAAAGGAATGGGGACATGAGAGACTTCTGACCTGGGAAGACATAAACTCGATGTCGAACCAGCACCTGCCGATACTCTATGCCGCCACCTGCAGCTTCGGTAAATGGGATGCGGAGTCGCTGAGCGGCGCCGAGGTGATGCTCAGCAACCAGGCCGGGGGCGCGATAGCCATCATAACACCAAGCCGCACAGTGTATATTTCAAAAAACGCTTACATCACCAACTCCATTTCGGAGGAAATGACCCGACGGGATGCCGACGGACGCGGACAGCGTATCGGCGACATCCTGAGACTCGGCAAAAACAACTGTTCGCCGAAAGACGACAACATGAGCCGCTATCACCTATTTGGCGACCCGGCTCTAAGAATGCCGATGCCGCAATTTACGCTGGCAATCGACTCAATAGCAGGTCTGCCACTTGCTCAGTCGCAGGCCGACTCCCCGACAGTGATGGCCCGCTCAACCCTGAGGATATCCGGCAAAGTCACAGACAACGAAGGAAATACGATAAACTTCAACGGTCCAATCCAATTTATGCTATACGATGCGGAAAAGAGTGTCCGCACCAACGGTTGGGGCGACAACGGAGTGCAGTCGCTCTATCAGGACCGGAGCAGCAAACTGGCCACAGGAAGCACGACGGCAACCGCCGGCACTTGGAGCATCGACGTGCTTATGCCCTCGGAAATCGCCAACAACTACACCCCGGCATTCATTGCCCTTTATGGATATGACGAATCGCTCGGCGCCGAAGCCAACGGCTCCACCGACAGGCTGTACGTATACGGCTATGACTACAGTTCGACTGATGACAACGAGGGTCCGGAAATTCACAGATTTGTGATCAACTCCAACTCTTTCTCAAATGGTGACCTTGTGCATCCCAACCCTATTGCCATGGCATCTTTCAGCGATGCAAGCGGTATCAACATTTCAGACGCCGGAATCGGTCACAAAATGAGCCTTACCCTCGACGGAAGCAAAGTTTTTGACGACCTTGGCAACTACTACACGCCCGACACCGAAATCTCCGGAATGGGGAGCATCTCATATCCCCTCTCTGATCTCGAGCCGGGAGAACACGAACTGACCCTCACCGTCTGGGACAACGCCAACAACTCCAGCTCAGCAACACTCAATTTCAATGTGGGAATAAACCTGAAACCGGAATTCTCCGAGTTCCTTGCCATCTACGACCACAACAGCGACATATTGTCGCTGAAGGCCACAACCGATAGGGCTCTCACCAAACTAACCTGCAAGTACGAGTGTTTCGGTCTCGACGGCAACCTGCTCTGGAGCTCCGAAAGAAGTGCGTATTCCGGCAAGGAAAGCACCATCAGCTACCAGTGGGATCTCAAAGACAACAACGGAAACCGGTTGCCTCGCGGCATTTACATCATGCGAGCAAGCATTGCTTCCGATGAGGGTATCTACAGCACGAAAAACAGAAAAATAGCAGTTCCGGCACAATGACAATCTACGCGATAGCAAACAATCTGATTGATAATCTTGCAGAAGCTGAGGCCTCGGAGCCGATTTGGACTGTGGTGTCGGCTTCCGCTATACTGCAAGGAGGTAACCCCTATTTCGTGCCGGACTTCGACTCAAAATTTGAAGCGCATCCCGCCATCGCCCTCAGGATTGGGAAACTTGGAAAAGGAATTGCGCCTCGATTTGCATACCGATACATAGAAAGTGTGGCACCGGCGGCGGTGATGACCGCAAGCAACCTGCTTCAAAATCTTCAAAAGTCGGGGTTGCCCTGGGCCAAAGCAATCAGCTACGACCGAAGCATTGCGATAGGTGCGTTTTCAAACGTGGATTTTGAAGATATCCCTACCTGCAAGGTCAGGCTCGAACTGTTTCAAAAGGGAGACTCTGACCCCAAAACATACCAAACCGGAGAACTCCTCTTTTCCATAGGAGAGATTATCAGCAGCCTGAGCCGCGACAATGCCCTGAAAACCGGCGACATAATACTGACGAGTATCAGCCCCACGGGGGCAACACTTACCCCGGGACAGCGTGCTGAACTAAGTCTTGATAAGGAGAAAGCATTGAAGTTCAACATACGATAAAAAGTATAATAAACGACCTACCAGTTGCGTTAAATATTCATGAACAGTAAAAAATTAATATGTGCGATTGCTTCGGCATTACTGAGCATCTCAGCTTTTGCCCAAAGCGCAAGCGACATCAAAGACCAGGAATTCAACCCGGTGCAGACCGGCGTAACGACACTGAGCATCACTCCTGATGCTCGTGGCAGCGCAATGGGCAACCTTGGTGCCGCCACCGACGCCGACATCAACGCCCAATTCTGGAATCCTTCAAAATATGCCTTTGCCTATTCCAATGGTGGAATAGGGCTAAGCTATACCCCATGGCTGCGAAAGATAGTCAACGACATCTTCCTTGCCGACGTGAGCGGTTATCTTAAACTCGGAAGCGGCGACAACCAGGCCATAAGTGCATCTCTGCGATATTTCTCGCTCGGTGAGGTAATCGTGGATGAAGGTGTTGGGGCAAACACAATCAACCCTTACGAATTTGCCATTGACTTCGGCTATTCGCGAAAACTGAGTGAGAAATTCAGTATGGGCGTAGTGCTTCGCTACATTCTGTCGGACCTATCCTACGAAGACTCTTACTCTGGCGACACCAACACCGCCGGCTCCGCCTTTGCTGTTGACCTCAGCGGCTACTACACCACCTATCCCATGATAGGACGCAGCGAATGTCAATGGAGCTGGGGCTTCAACATCAGCAACATCGGCTCAAAGGTGAGCTACGATCACGGCACTAACTACTACTATCTGCCTACCAACCTCAGAATAGGCACCAACTTCACATTCCCACTTGCCGACTACAACCTGCTCTCCATAGGTCTCGACCTCAATAAACTGCTCGTGCCGACAAAGCCCCGCGAAAGCGACTACATCAATCCCGGAGGAGCATATTATGACCCCAACAAGGATGAGGCCCAGAATGCAGCCGACTATGACGAGGCTCTGCAGAAATGGGAGACCATGTCGCCTATCACCGGTATCTTCAAGAGTTTCTCCGATGCCCCGGGGGGATTTTCGGAAGAACTGAAGGAAATCAATGTATCGCTCGGTGCCGAATATTCCTACAACGACCAGTTTTTCGTGCGCATGGGCTACAACTATGAGAATGCCAGCAAGGGCGGCAGAAGTTATTTCGGATTTGGTGCCGGATTCTCGCTCAACGTGGTAAGACTTGACGCTTCCTATATGCTCGCCACGGCGCAAAGTTCACCCCTCGACCAGACCATGCGTTTCACCCTCAGTTTCGACATGGACGGAATCAAGGATCTCCTTGGAAAGAGGAGATAGTTTAGAGTTTAGGGTTTAGGGTTTAGGGTTTAGAGTTTAGAGTTTAGTTTAAAGTTAGGGGTAATATATTTTAAATGATATGATAAGAATAGGTCAGGGATATGACGTGCACAAGCTCGTGGAAGACCGCGAGCTATGGATTTGTGGCGTGAAAATTCCACATACACACGGACTACTCGGACACAGCGATGCCGACGTGGCAATTCATGCACTATGCGATGCGCTTTTAGGCGCCCTTGCTCTTGGTGATATTGGCAAACATTTCCCGGACTCAGACCCCAAATACAAAGGAATCGACAGCAAGATATTGCTCCGTAACGTGATGCAGCTTGTAAGGGATAAAGGATATGAACTTGGAAACTGTGACATCACGATAGCCGCCGAAGCCCCAAAATTCCGACCCTACATAGACACCATGCGTGAAACCCTTGCAGAAGTGATGGGAGTAGATGCAAGTCAGGTGTCAGTGAAAGCCACCACCACAGAAAAATTAGGATTCACCGGACGCCGCGAAGGAATCTCTGCACTTGCAGTCTGCCTACTTAACTCAAATCGATAAAATTTCACTATCAAATATTGTGCTTTGTGCATTGCGCATTGTGCATTGAACGATGGAACTTAACGAGAAGCAAACATCAGCCATGGAGGCAACGGAGGGACGCGTTCGTGTCGTCGCCGGCGCCGGTTCGGGCAAGACACGGGTCCTTGCCCATCGTTTTGCTTTTCTCGTCAACGAACTCGGTATAGCCCCCGGCAACGTACTCTGCCTGACTTTTACCAACAAGGCTGCCCAGGAGATGAAGCACCGTATCGCCGGGATGGTGGACCGGGGTGATGTCAACGACCTCATCTGCACCATCCACAGTTTCTGCGTAAAACTCCTGAGGCGCGAGATCTACAAAATCGGATACCCCAAAAATTTCGTCATCATCGACGAAAGCGACGCAAAAGACCTTGCCAAGGAGGCAATGCAGGAATTCGGAATAGACCGTAAGAAAAACACTGCCGAACGGCTGCTCAAAGATGTGGCTGCCTACAAGGGCTACGACCCCGACAGATACATCTCCCAATATCTGCTGCCAGGTACTCCATCGGATGCCCCGGAAGTAAAAATCAGGTATATCCAGTTGCAACGCAAGCAATTCGCTCTTGACTATGACGACATAATATATATCGCCACCTACATACTCACTCACTTTGCCGATGCGAGAAAATACTGGTGTGAGAAACTCAACTATGTGATGGTGGATGAGGTGCAGGACTGCAGCGGCGATGACTGGAAACTGATTGAGATACTGGCATCGCATCATGGCAACCTGTTTGTGGTCGGCGACCCCGACCAGGCTATCTACGAATGGCGCGGGGCCTCGCCAAAGACATTTGTCAATTTCAGGGCCGACACCGACATCATATTGGACCTCAACTACCGAAGCACTCCCGACATTTTGGCTGTGGCCAACAGCATAATCGCCCACAACAAAAACCGCATTCGCAAGGAACTGACTGCAGTGAGGCTCAACGAGCGGCTTCCTGTTTGGACTCATTTCAAGTCAGACTCCGAGGAGGCAGAATCGATAGCCAACACTGTAGAGGCCGGAGTGTTGGAAAATCAAAAATTCTCCGATTTCGCCGTGCTCTACCGAAGTACGTTTCAGTCAAGACGCATCGAGCAGTCGCTGCTGAAGCGCAAGATTCCCTACACAGTGTGGGGAGGTGTCAGGTTTTTCGAACGGAAGGAAATTAAGGATATAATATCGTATCTGCGGCTTACCGCCAATGAGCATGACGACATGGCCTTCACGAGGATTGTCAATGTCCCGGCAAGGAAATTCGGTTCGGCTACTCTTGCCAAACTAAAGCAACTCGCAGAGTCGGAAGCAGATTCCCTCTACCCAACTCTAAAGCGCCATATCGACACCCCCGTATTCGGGAAAAAGCCTATCAGGGAATTTATCGAGTTGATAGAAAATGCCAAGGCAATAGCGGAAGGGCTTAAAGTGTCTGATCTGACCGAACGGCTGATGAAGACAAGTGGCCTCGACACGATGTATCGCACCGACGAGGAGGAAGAAAGACTTGAGAACGTGGCGGAACTCGTCAATTCGATGATAGAATTTGAATCCACAAGATTTGAGGAAGGGGAATCTGACCTGTTTCATTATCTCCATGAAATTGCCCTCTACACCAACACCGACCATCAGCAGGACAAAGACCGGGTGCGACTTATGACTATCCACCAGTCGAAGGGTCTGGAATTTCCCAACGTCTTTATTCTCGGGCTGACTGAAGGTGTCTTTCCCAACCACCGGTCGATCCGCGAGCGCAGGATTGACGGAGAGGAAGAGGAGCGAAGGCTGATGTATGTGGCTACAACCCGCGCCAAAGACATGCTCTACCTTTCCGATTCAGAAGGATATCTCAACGAAAACGGAGCTTTGAAATATCCATCTCGCTTCATTTCAGAAATAGAAAAAGGGCTTCTCAGGATAGAGGGTAAACCGGATCCATCGCTGCTGGAGGGGACAAAAAACATGGTGCGCCAGCTCGACGCCGAATTGGGAGGCGAGGATGAAAGCGTGATGACTGCCGGGACCAAGGTGACCCACCGCATATTTGGCGAGGGGGAAATATTGGCCTACGATGCCGTCTCCAAATCATACAAGGTCAAGTTTGGCGACAAGATACGACAATTAATACCCGGAGTACTAAAACAAGTATAAAAAAGAGAGGAGACTTTTCAATCACCTCTCTTTTACTGTTTTTTCGATAATCAAAATTATTTGAGCAAATTTTCCACGAAGGCATAGTCGGGTTCGTGCGACTGCTCATCGACGAATTGCGAGCCAAGGACAGTGCCATCGGTGTCGATCACCACAACCGAACGGGCCATAAGACCGCGGAACACACCGTCGGCAAATTCCACGCCATACTTTTTGCCGAATGCACTTCGGAAGGCGCTTCCTGTGGTGACATTCTCAATGCCGTTGATGGTGCAGAAACGCTTTGCCGCAAACGGAAGGTCGGCAGAGACACACACCACGGCTTTCGCGCCCACCTGCGGGAGTTCACCCACCGTCATGGCAGGTGTTCCAAAAAATTTAACTGTTGCCATACCACTACAACGCAATCCGACAATTAATGGTTCATGTTTGCCGCTACTGGAAGATCTGATTAGAATGGAATTTGGATATTTGCAATTTTTTTAGTACCTTTGCTTTCGAAATCCACATAACTGATAATCAAGCCTCGAATTTACGGGGTCAAAAACACTTCATAAAGCAAATACACCATGAAATTGAGCAAACTGTTTGCATTTGGTCTTATTGCCTTTAGCATGAATGCCTACTCACAGAAAAAGACAGAAATCCTTATCTATGATGAGGATCCTCTCAACGTCACTGAAGAGAAACTGGCAGCCATACGCGCCACAGACTACAGCAAAGACCCGGCTATCA
Source organism: uncultured Sangeribacter sp. (assembly GCA_964388725.1). Classification (GTDB taxonomy): domain Bacteria; phylum Bacteroidota; class Bacteroidia; order Bacteroidales; family Muribaculaceae; genus Lepagella. The sequence continues at coordinate 78,700 of CAYMBR010000004.1, forward strand.
CCGTATACACCCCAAAAAATCCTACCGGCAAGACCATCCTGATGTGTCCGGGTGGCGGCTACACCCACGAGGCAACCGGACATGAGGGGCACGACATGGCCGACTGGTACAACAGCCAGGGTATAACATACGCAGTGCTGAAATATCGCCTTCCGGGCAAAAACTCCGAAATTCCACTTGCAGACGCAGAGCAGGCAATGCGCGTGCTGAGGAAATATGCAAAAGAACTTGGAGTTGACCCAAGCAAAGTCGGTATTTCCGGAGCCTCTGCCGGCGGACATCTTGCGACAACACTCGCCACACACTATTCATCGGATGAGACAAGACCTGATTTCCAAGTTCTTTTCTATCCGGTCGTGTCGATGGATGCCATCACAACCCATATGGGTTCGAGAATCAATCTTCTTGGCGATAATCCTTCGGACGAGCTGGTGAAGAAATTTTCAAATGAACTGCAAGTGACTCCCGACACTCCGAAGGCTTTCATCATGCTTTCTTCCGACGACGGGGCAGTGCCGCCAGCCAATAGCCTGAACTATTACAACGCTCTGCTGCAGAACAAAGTGAAGGCTTCGCTCCACACATATCCCGTCGGAGGACACGGATGGGGATTCCGCGATAGCTTCCGCTACAAACGTCAGTGGACCGGAGAACTTGAGAAGTGGCTTAGGGAGGAAGTGAAATGAGCGAAAACATATTCGACATGGCATCGGATCCGGAACTGAAGATTCCGATTGCCGACGAAACAGAAGCGGAGATCGATGTGGAGCTACCGGCTAAGGTCGAGGACTCCGGTTATGGCGACGACGCCATCCAGACCCTCGACTGGAACGAGCATATCCGCCGACGTCCTGGTATGTATATCGGGAAACTCGGCGACGGATCTCACGCCGAAGACGGCATCTATGTGCTGATCAAAGAGGTGATCGACAACTCCATCGATGAATTCAACATGGGAGTCGGTCGCAGAATTGACGTCAACGTTGACGCCGAGACCGGTGAGGTGTCGATACGCGACTATGGCCGCGGTATCCCGCTTGGCAAAGTCAAGGAAGTGGCTTCGGAAATCAACACCGGAGGCAAATTCGACGACAAGAACTTCAAGAAATCTGTCGGTCTCAACGGTGTCGGTCTCAAAGCGGTCAATGCCCTTTCCACCCACTGCGAGGTGTCGAGTTTCCGCGACGGCGAATCTGTAAAAGTGTCTTTCGACCGTGGCGCTTTTATCAGCCAAACCGATAAGGAACCGACCAAGGAGGAAAACGGAACTCTCGTTTGTTTCCGCCCCGACGAGACCCTCTTCCGCGACTACAAGTTCGACCTTGAGACCATCGAGACTATGGTCAACAACTATACCTATCTCAATGCCGGACTCCAGATATATTTCAACGGAAGAAGATACCTCTCGCGCCATGGACTTCTCGACCTGCTGAAGGAAAACATCACATCGGAACCGCTCTACCCCATCATCCACCTTAAGGGCGAGGACATCGAAGTCGTGATCACCCACACTGACCAGAACGGCGAGGAATACTACTCTTTTGTCAACGGCCAACACACCACACAAGGTGGCACACACCTTGCCGCATTCAAGGAACATATCGGAAAGACTATCAAGGCCTTTTCGGGTAAAAACTATGAATATTCCGATATCCGCAATGGAATTGTGGCGGCCGTCAGCGTCAGAATTCAAGAACCCGTGTTTGAATCGCAGACCAAGACGAAGCTTGGCAGCAAGGAAATTGCACCCAACAGCCCGGTGACTGTCAACAAGTTTATCGGAGACTTCCTGAAAAAGGAACTTGACGACTACCTTCACAAGAACATTGACACGGCCAACGAGATGCTCCGCAAAATCGCCATGAGCGAGAAGGAGCGCAAGGCAATGTCAGGTCTGGCAAAACTCGCCCGGGAGAAGGCTAAGAAAGTCAGCCTTCACAACAGGAAACTCCGCGACTGCCGAATACACTACAATGACTTCCTGAAACCATCTGCGAAAGAAGACAAACGCGAAGACTCCGCAATATTCATCACCGAGGGCGACTCCGCAAGCGGCACTATCACCAAGGTGCGCAACGCCGAGACCCAAGCCGTGTTCTCTCTACGCGGGAAGCCCCTCAATAGTTATGGGCTGACGCATGAGATTGTGTATAAAAACGATGAGTTCAACCTTCTCCAGGCCGCCCTCAACATTGAGGAGGGAATCGAGGGGCTGCGCTACAACAAAGTCATAATTGCCACCGATGCCGATGTCGATGGAATGCACATACGCCTTCTTTGTATCACATTCTTCCTGACTTTTTTCCCGGACCTTGTGAAGAAAGGCCATGTCTATATCCTCCAGACCCCGCTGTTCCGCGTGCGCAACAAGGTTGCCATCCAGCGCAGGAAGGGAAAGAAGAAAAAGGAAACCAAAGAGGGGGAAAAAGACACCTACTACTGCTACACCGATGAGGAACGAGAAACCGCCATCGCAAAATTCGGCAAGAATGCGGAGATAACCCGATTCAAAGGTCTTGGAGAAATCAACGCCGACGAGTTTGCCGAATTCATCGGCCCCGATATGCGACTCGACCCGGTTGTCGTGAAAAAGGAAGACTGCTCCGACCAACTTCTCGATTTCTATATGGGAAAGAACACAATGGACCGCCAAAACTTTATTATCGACAATCTAATAGTGGAGGAAGACAATTTATGAAGACAGCAATCTTTCCCGGTAGTTTCGACCCATTTACATTGGGCCACAAGGATATCGCCGACCGTGCACTGAAGATTTTCGACCGCGTGGTGATCGGTGTCGGCTTCAATGAAAACAAATCTGGCTTCATCAATGTTAATGATAGAGTAAAGGGAATTGCAAAGGTCTATGCCGAAGAGCCCCGCGTCTTAGTGGAGAGCTATTCCGGACTCACCATTGAATTTGCCAGAAAGCACGATGCGAGTTTCATCATCCGCGGTCTGCGCGAGGTGAAGGACTTTGAGTACGAACGCAACCTTGCCGACACCAACTCCGCCATTTCCGACATTGAGACGGTATTTCTTGTGGCGCGTCCGGAGTTGGGATTTATTTCGAGCAGCATGGTGCGCGAGCTCTACCGCAACGGCTATGATGCCTCCCGATTCATTCCTTAACCAACCCACTGTCTATGAAAAAAATATTCTACGCCATACTGGTATGCATTGCATTCGGGGCATGCGCCCAGCAGTTTCTTCCCGTGCATAAGCTTCAATATGCCGAACAGGCAATCTCGAAGCTTTATGTGGATTCCGTCGATCAGGACAAGCTCGTGGAAGATGCCATAAAGGGTATGCTGAAAGATCTTGACCCTCACTCTTCCTACACCAACGCCAAAGAGACCAAGGATCTCAACGAACCGCTTGAAGGTTCCTTCAGCGGAATCGGCATATCATTCAACATGGCCACCGACACACTCTACATCATAGAGACCATAAGCGGAGGTCCTTCAGAAAGAGTCGGCATACATCCTGGCGACCGTATCATCAAGGTCAACGACACGGTCATTGCTGGCGTGAAGATGCTCAATTCCGACATCATACGCCGGCTTCGCGGCCCGAAAGGGACCACCGTAGATGTGAAAGTGCTACGCTATGAGGCAGCCACCCCCGACACCATTGACTTCACTATCACCCGCGATGACATCCCAATCTACAGCATCGACGCTGCCTATATGGTAAAGCCTGGCATCGGCTATATCCGCATCAACAAATTTGCCAACGACACCCACACCGAATTCGTGGACGCCCTTAAAAAACTGAAAAACGAGGGTATGAAAGACCTTATTCTGGACCTTAGCGACAATGGCGGCGGCTATCTGAAAGCTTCGGTCGATGTGCTTGGCGAACTCCTTCCACAAGGAAGCCTTGCCGTCTTCACCGAAGGCCGCAACAATCCGAAATACGACTATTTCTCGTTCCCGTCGGAAAGCAAACCGCTGCTTGAAGAGGGTCGTCTGGTGATCATGATCAACCAATTCTCGGCTTCCGCTTCGGAAATTACCGCAGGTGCAATCCAGGACTGGGATCGCGGAGTTATCGTAGGACGAAGAAGTTTCGGAAAGGGACTTGTGCAACGCCCGGTGCCTTTCCCCGACGGGTCGATGATGAGAATCACTGTGGCTCATTACTACACTCCCACCGGACGAGATATCCAGAAACCCTACACCAAAGGAAACTCCGACGAATATGCCAACGACATCCTCGACCGCTACAACCGGGGTGAACTGATGCACGCCGACTCCATAAAATATATCGATTCGCTGAGGGTGGAGACGAAACGACTTCATCGCCCAATCTATGGCGGTGGCGGTATAACGCCTGATATATTTGTCGGAATTGACACGACGGAGAATACAAAATACTACCGGAAAGTGATGGCAAAAGGCCTCCTCAACAAGTTCGTGATCAAAACCGTGGATACCAACCGAAAGGAGATTCTCCGTCAATATCCAACCGACATGGATTTCCTGAATGGATATGAAATAACCGATGCTCAGCTTCAGGAACTCTACGACATGGCAACGGCTGAGAAAATCGACTTCGACGAGGAGGAGGCTCTGCTCAGCAAGGAACTCCTCAAAATGGTATTGAAGGGTCTTATAGGAAGAGATACCTACGACTCATCGACATACTACAAGGTTTACAACCAAAGAGACCCCATGTTCCGGCAAGCCCTGGGAATCATAAGCTCCGACGACTACGACAGGATTCTCTCTAAGCCTGAAAACCACTGAGACTTGGTCGCAAGACCTACCCAATAGCATAATTCACAGCAAAATTTTAACATAGCCAACTATTATGAGACTCCATATTTTCGCTTTGATGATGAGCGTGGCCATGCTTGCAAACGCCCAGCTGCCTACGGAATATTCCGACTCAATCGCTCCCGGCGACCTATTACCGGAGATTACCAATTCTGTGGCGGAATGGCAGCCAGTTGTGGTGCGCGACCTCGACGAAATTTTGAGGTCGCTGCCCGACACGATGCCGCAGCTGCCATACAACACTCTGGTTGGACCCTGGGTCTTCTCCGGCTATAGAACTATTAAGAAGCAAAGTTTCGACAATTCTGACACTTTCCAGACTTTCCTGGCCAACAATAATTACGGCGCAAAAGAGGATCAATTGTTCCACACGCCGGCTTGGCTGCATGACGCGCTGACACAATCCAGAATCAGTCAGGACTTTATGTACAGAACAATGGTATATTCCCCCAACACAATACAATATACCTACTGGGATTTGCCGGTGCCTCCAAGGCTGCCGGAAGACGATAAGTCGCTAGGCGCATACATCCGAAGCCTGCGACTGCCTGAAATCAGCACCGCCGATGCAATTCTCCCTGAGTTCGAGCAGAGAAAACGGCATTGGCTCCATACTTTCAACTCCGGACTCCAATTCTCGCAAGCCTACGTCTCAAGCAACTGGTATCAGGGTGGCAACAACTACCTCGCGCTCTTATTCAATTTCTACTGGGACGTGCAGCTGAACACCACCTACCATCCCAACGAGATATTCCAAAGCACTCTGAGCTATAAACTCGGTGTAAACTCCATTGAGCAGAATGCGGTGGGCAGGAAATACTCTTTGTCGGAAGATCTGTTCCAATACAACGTGAAGTATGGTTTCAAGGCTTTCACTAAATGGTTTTACACTATCACCGGACAATTCAAGACTCAGTTTTTCAACAACTATAAGACAAATTCCAACGAAAAATCAGCTTCCATACTTTCTCCGGCCGACCTCAACCTTGGTCTCGGTATGACCTACAGTATGGAAAACAAGAAAAAGACTTTCAGCATCTCGGCTTCTATAGCTCCTTTGTCTTACAACATGAAGGCGTGCATCGCCGACGATATCGACCACGAACAATTCAACATTGCGCCCGACAAACATGTCCACAGTGAGTTTGGTTCGAGTGGCGAAATGAACATGACATGGGCAGCTTCAAAAGCTGTGTCGATGCGTACCCGACTCTTTGCCTTCACCGACTATTCATATATCCAGGGAAATGTGGAGACCACCTGGGATTTCGCCATCAACAAATTCCTGAGCACCCAGATCTATGTCAACCTGCGCTATGACTCCAGTTCTGACTTCAACGCATCCAAATGGCACCACTGGATGCTGAAGGAAATCCTCAGCTTCGGACTCTCCTACAGTTTTTCTACAAAATAACAGCCCATTTACCCAATGAAATTACCTCATGTCATTGTCGGCCTATTGCTGATGGCAGTCTTCTCTGTCGCTTTAGATGCCAATGCATCCTCCGAAGAGGAAGCACGCCTTTGGTGCGACAACAACATGCTCCAGGATATAGAGGGAATTTGGGAATATCCCGACGACAACACTCGTGTGCTAATCCAGGCCGACAGCAAGATTCCGGGAGCTTTCTCCATGACGGTCATCAGCAGCCCCGACTGCCGCATCGAACCGGGTGATATCATTGGCCGTCTCTACCCTTCGCTCGATGCCAGGCAGTTTCGGCTTGAGCAATGGACCAAGAAAATCGATCTGTCGCTCGTCAAACCATTGGGTTGCACTGCAATCCTTTCATCCGACGGGGAGACAATCCGGATAAAATCGCCAAAACTGAAATTCAAGATAAACCCATCCACTCTCTTGCCTAAATTCTGGCGACTCTTGAAGATATCCGTGAGCAACCCAGCCGACGATCTTCCCGCCGGACTTATAAAGATTTACCCCGGATATGACCATAATGGTTCCCTCAAAAGGAAAACAAGAATATTATGAGCCGTCATATTTCAGCCTCAGCATCCCTCTTGGCGATATTCTTCATGTCGCTCTGCATGACTATAAATCTGGATGCAAGAAAAATAAAGACTAAATTGCCAACAAAGGTCACTACAGTCAAATCAGAAGATAGCATACCACAAAAAAGACCCTCTATAATAAAAATTGATTCCGACGAAGGGTTCGACGGAATCAGAAACCTCATTCGCTTTTATGGCTTCGACAAGACTGTCACATCCTCCAAGGAGAGTTTTTTCGTGGTCAACGGTCTTGACAATCAAATATCTGTAATGACAGTTGAAATAACTTATTTCGACATGCAGGGACGGCAGCTTCATCAGGCGTTGCTTTCGATTGACTGCGACATTCCAGCTGGAGAGACCCGGCGCGTGGACATCAAGACATGGGACACGCAAAAGGCTTTCTACTTCCACCAGTCGGCCAAGCCTCGCCGACAGGCCACTCCTTTCGACGTGACCATAACACTAAAAAGCATCGAAATGATTTCAACGGAAAATTCTGTTGTAGATTAATGTGCCAAGGCTATATCGGCCTGACGCTGTGATAATCCCAGACACACAGGCTATCATGCACACAATCATTGCATACCCGGCCATTGTAGCAACAGAAATATGGAATGTGAACAATAGCAGGTTATACCCGGTGTAAAAGACACCAACCTGGTCAAAAATCCGCAAGCGATAAATGCACCACCTGAAATCATCGCCACCGATATTCCCGGAATCACATATTCCGGTCCGGCAATGTCTGTGGTGTCAAGAAACAAAAGTCCAAAACACATCAGAATAGCGCCAATCACGAGCCGGAAAGGCCACAGACGACGGGAATCACTGGCGTTGACGCTGACTCCCAAAAGAATACGCACGGCCTGACGCATTGTGCCGACAGGCTTCTTCGCTAATGATTTGTGTCCTAAGTTCAGTCGCAAGATTAGTTAAAATACACTAAATGTGCAAATTTTAAATGTTAAAAACTCAAGTTTCGGTTTTAAAAACGTTCAATATAATGGATGGGGGAGATTTGACCTCAACGCCGATGTCGGCAAAGCCGACTTTTTGGGGCCAAGCCTTGTATGAACTCTGAAAAAAGTGATGCCGACATGGATTTTCTCCGAGTCGGCATTAATTTTTCTTGTTTTAAAACCATCATTATCTCTTGGGAAGAGTTACTTAAATCAAATGTAAAGTTAATAAAAATATCTGAATTTCAACAAAGATATTTGGATTAAATTTCCGTAAAAAATGTTAAAACTTGCAAATTGTTTTAAAAATGCCATTTTGAGCATTGGATAAATATCAAACAATCAATGCTTTACAAATCATCATTAACTCTTCCCAAGAGTTACCTTGAATCAGGGGTAAGACACAGATATGCCTTCTGGTTTAGACTTAATTTGATAGTTGATGTTTTCATTTTCCAATCATGTGATACACAATGGGATATCTTTGAGGTACTATGATGTCTGAATGTTGTGTGATATGATTCATAATGAGATATTCAGGAGAGTAATGAGCAGAGCTAACGTAATGATAAACGAAAGTATGGATATCATCAGGCACGAAGCCAGACGAATAAGGACTTCTGGCAGAAGGGAGAGCAGGCAAAAGGCACGCCGGTTTGCAGGCTATGCCGTCTGGCTGCTTATGTCAATGGTGTGCTGTGTGGCAAATGCACAGGAGGTGGCAGTGAAAACCAATCTCATAGATGATGTGGGGCTTCTCACCCCCAATTTGGGCGTTGAGGTTGGACTGGCTCCCAAATGGACACTAAACGCATCAGGAAGTTT
>CAYMBR010000005.1:0-68950 GCA_964388725.1 uncultured Sangeribacter sp.
AGCACACCGGATTCTGGTTCCGTTTGTGAGAGTTCGAGTCTTTCCAAGGCAACAAGATGCCATCGATGCAAGTCGATGGCATTATTTTTATGTGTGAATCGAACATAATAAAAAAATTTCGTGTTTTTTTATAAAGAATGAAAAAAAATCTGTAACTTTGTAGTGTGATGTCAGATTCCGCATCAAAATTTTATATGGCACAAATCAATATTCTCGGTATGGGTGTGGCGCTGATCACTCCCTTCACCTCTTCTAAGGAAATAGATTTTCCTGCCCTTGAAAGAGTTATCAACCATGTCATAAGCAACGGAGCCGACTTCCTCGTTGTACTCGGCACTACCGGTGAGACCCCAACCCTTTCCGCTGCAGAGAAAATTAGCGTGATGAAATTCGTCAAAGAAAAGGTTGACGGACGACTTCCACTCGTGATTGGCATGGGTGGCAACAACACTGCTGAAATCATACGTCAGGTTAAAGAAACTGACCTTTCAGATTATTCGGCAATACTCTCAGTGGTGCCCTACTACAACAAGCCATCTCAGGAAGGACTTTATTGTCATTTCAAGGCCATAGCCGAAGCCTCTCCCCTGCCGGTGATATTATACAATGTGCCGGGACGCACCGGGGTCAACATGACCGCCGAAACCACCTTGCGCCTTGCACATGATGTGGCAAACATATTTGGAATCAAGGAAGCATCTGGCAATATCAACCAAATCGAGAAACTGATCCGCGAAAAGCCCAATGATTTCAGGGTGCTGAGCGGCGACGACGGCATCACCTATCCTCTGATGACGCTCGGGGCCGAAGGGGTTATCTCAGTGCTTGGGAATGCCTATACCAAGGAATTCTCAGAAATGGTGCACCTATGTCTGGAAGGCAACTACATAGAAGCGGTGGATTACCACTATAAATACCGGGAGATAATCCGACTGCTCTTTGCCGACGGTAACCCGGCCGGAGTGAAATGCGTAATGCACGACATGGGCCTTATTGAGAATGAACTTCGGCTGCCCCTGATACCGGTCAAAGACAAAACAGCCGACGAAATACTCGAACAAGTCAAAAAATTATAGTTTCCTATTGCCCGACTTTCCATAAGCCTTATAAATATTATGAAATGGGGCTTAAAACATATGAAATGGGGTCTTAAACCATGATCGACAAAGCGACCATACAGAAAATCACCGATGCTGCCAATATAGTTGAGGTGGTGAGTGATTACGTCCATCTCGTCAAGAGGGGACGCAATTATGTCGGTCTATGTCCATTCCACAACGAAAAGACACCATCTTTTTCGGTCAACAGCGTAAGGAATTTCTGCTATTGTTTTTCCTGCAAGAAAGGCGGGAGTCCGGTCAATTTCATCATGGAGAAGGAGGGGCTATCCTATCGCGACGCACTCCTTCATCTTGCGGCAAAGTATAACATCAAGGTAGAGGAAAAAGAACTCACCGACGAGCAGCGCCGACAGATGGATGCCCGCGAACAGCTGTTGGTGGCCAACGAATGGGCGGCTACACAGATGCAAAAGGCACTCCGCGACACGGAGGAGGGTCGCAACGTGGGGCTACAATATCTCTACCAGAGAGGGGTGACCGATGAGGCGATAAAGAAATTCCGGCTTGGATACAACCTTGACAGCGGACATGCCATTGCAGACGCCGCAAAACTGGACAGCGTAGACCTCAAAAGCCTTGCGGAGGTTGGAGTATTGGGAGAATCCCAGAAAATGCCGGGCAGCTACTACGACCGATTCCGAGGCCGTGTCATCTTCCCGGTGCTCAATCCGTCGGGGAAGGTAGTGGCGCTTGGGGGGCGCGACCTGAAGGGGGGCATGGCGAAATATATCAATTCGCCGGAGTCTTCGATTTATAAAAAGAGCAATGAGCTCTATGGAATCTTTCAGGCGAAAGGGGAGATAGCGAAGCAAGACAACTGCTACCTTGTGGAGGGCTACATGGACGTGATCGGCATGTGGCAGTCGGGACTTGAAAACGTTGTGGCGTCGTCGGGGACAGCCCTGACCGATGGCCAGATAGCGATGATCCACCGCTTTACCGACAACATCACGCTAATCTACGACGGCGATGCAGCGGGTATCAAGGCATCGCTTCGCGGCATCGACATGCTGCTTGCCCACAAGATGAACGTGAAGGTACTACTTCTTCCCGACGGGCACGACCCAGACTCATTCGCACGCGAAAACACGCCCGAGCAATTCCGCAAATACGTGGCAGAGAATGCGACCGACATCATCCGCTTCAAGGCACAGGTCTTGCTGAAGGATGTAGGCGACGACCCACAGCGCCGCGTGGCGGCAATAGAGAGTGTGGTAAAATCCCTGGCGCATATACCCGACAAGGTGAAACGCAATGTGTATGTGCAGGAATGCAGCCGCATACTGGGAGTCAGAGAAGATGTGATAGAAGGGGCAGTGGAGAAATCGCGAGGCGAAGTGGTGGCGCAGCAGATAAAGCAGCGCAATATCCAGGAGTTGGAGCAGATGCAACGACAGGAAAAGAATCCGCAGCCAGAGATGACGGGCAATCTTCGCCCTATGAGCGGCAGGGAACTTCTACTCCAATATCCCTACTACCCCTACGAAAGGAATGTGGTCTTCAACTGTGTGAGATACGGACTTCTCGATTTTTGCGAGGTTGAATATGAAAACGGCAGCATAGAAATGATCGATGTGGTGGAGTTTGTGGCCGACGACCTACAGGCCGACAACATCTGGTTTTCATTTCCAGCGTTTGAAAAGACGTTTAACTGCATTCTCCAGCTGAAGGCAGATTATGAGCGAGCCAGGGCTGAGTTTATGGAAAGTCTTGAGAAAGAGAGGGAATCGATGCTCAATGCCGGCTACGAAAAGATAGCGCAAAAAGCCATGAATGTGGCAGAGATAAAGAGAGAGGAGCGAATTCTAAAGGAACGAGTAGACAAGGAAATAGCCCAGCGCGACTACAACTTTTCGAGATATTTTGTGGAGCAGCGGCTGTCGAGTCATTCCGATGACGATGTGCGCCGCACGGTGACAGAAGCGATCAATTCCGAACCACCGCTGAGCAATATCTACATGCGCAACAACACGGTGAGCGAGATGCAGCTTGAACTCGACAGGATGCACACGCTGGTGCCGCGAGGGGTGCTGGAGTGGAAAAACGAGATGCTCAATCAGATGATCAAGTCAAAAATGAATATCCTGAATGAAAGTTTGGGAAAAGGGAGCACCGGCGAGGAGCAGAAGCTTCTTATGGAAATCCAGGCGCTCATGGAGAAGCGCGGAAACCTTGCGAAAGAGATCGGCGACCGCACAATTGGGAAGAAAATCTGAAATCGAGGATTAGAAAAGGCTGAATGTTGCCGAAAATTTGCAAAATTCAAATGTTTTGATTAATTTTGCAATGTGAGGCGGGATGTCCGTTTCAAAATGGGAATTTTAGCAATGAGCAACAACTGGAACTATCAACCACTGACACGGCAGGAACAGGACGAGGCAGACGCACTGCTTCCGGTATGTGGCGGCATCAAACCGGTGTCGGAGTTGCTATTGCGCCGAGGCGTTACGACGCCAGAGGCAGCCCAGGGATTTTTCACGCCCTCGCTCGACGACCTTCACGACCCCTTTCTGATGCCGGACATGGACAAGGCCGTCAACCGACTCAACAGGGCGATGGGGGCGAAAGAGCGGATCATGGTCTATGGCGACTACGATGTAGACGGCACGACAGCCGTGGCTCTCGTCTACAAATATCTCCAGAATTATTACAGCAACATAGAATACTACATACCTACCCGCTATGAGGAGGGCTATGGCATCTCACGCAAAAGCATCGAATATGCAGCAGAAAATGATGTCAAACTTGTTGTAGTGCTCGATTGCGGCATAAAAGCCATAGAAGAGATTGCATATGCCAAACAATTGGGGATAGACTTTATCATCTGCGACCATCACGTTCCAGACGAAGAGCTACCGCCGGCAGTGGCGATCCTCAATCCGAAGATGCCCGGGTCGCCATATCCGTGTCCGCACCTAAGCGGATGCGGCGTAGGCTTCAAGTTCATGCAGGGATTTGCCAAGAGCAATGGTTTGGGAAGCCACAACGAGCTTGATTCGCTACTTGACCTGGTGGCTGTGAGCATAGCTGCCGATATAGTGCCCATCATCGGGGAGAACCGCATAATGGCCTATCATGGCCTTCGCCGGCTCAACTCCAACCCCAATTTAGGATTGAGAAGCATCATCCGCCTCTGCAAACTGACCAACAAAGATATCACCATATCTGATGTGATATTCAAGATAGGGCCACGCATCAATGCGTCGGGACGAATGCAGAGCGGCATGGAAGCCGTAGGGCTGCTTGTGACCCGCGACCTTCACGATGCCTATCAGCGTGGAGCAGAAATCGACCAATACAACAAAGACCGGAAGGAACTTGACAAGAAAATCACAGAAGAGGCCAATGAACTGATTGAGAACAATATCAACATAGTTCATGGCAAGCGTTCGATAGTGATCTACAATAAGAACTGGCACAAGGGTATTATTGGCATAGTAGCTTCCCGACTTACAGAACTTTATTATAAGCCATCGGTAGTGCTTACCTATGCCAACGGAATGGCGACCGGAAGCAGCCGGTCGGTGCAAGGTTTTGATATCTACGCTGCAGTCAACTCCACTCGTCACTTGCTTGAGAATTTCGGAGGGCACACCTACGCTGTGGGGCTGTCACTGAAAGAGGAAAACATCCCGGAATTCAGCCGCTTGTTTGAGGAATACGTGTCAGAAAACATCCAGCCCAACCAGATGAGTCCCCATATAGACATAGATGCAGACATCAGTTTTGCCGACATCACGCCGGAACTTGTCGGGTGGTTGAAAAAGTTCAATCCCTACGGTCCCGGCAATCAGAAGCCGATATTCCGCACCAGAAACGTGTTTGATTTCGGCACGTCAAAATTGGTGGGCAAGAATCTTGAGCATATCAAGCTTGAACTTGAGGATGACACCACGAGCCGCGTAATCTCGGCCATAGCCTTCAACATGGCACCATATTTCGAGCATATCCACGCCCACAAGCCAGTGGACATATGCTACACCATCGAGCAAAACAAGCACAACCACACCGATGCGGTGCAGCTGATGATCAAAGACATCCGTCTTTCGAAATCCGAATAACAAATTCCCCATACAAAAATTGGAACAGATTCTCAGGAAATACTGGGGCTACGACAGCTTCAGGCCATTGCAGCGGGATATCATCGACAGCATAATGGCCGGGCACGACACACTCGGCCTGATGCCGACGGGTGGCGGAAAGTCCATCACATTCCAGGTTCCGGGGATGGCGTTTGAGACGGGGCTGACAGTGGTCGTGACACCCCTGATCTCACTTATGAAGGATCAGGTAGACAATCTGAAGCGGCATGGCATAGTGGCAGTGATGCTCAACAGCGGCATGACCACGCGTGAGACACGCGTGGCATGGGAACGCCTGACCAACGGGCGAGCGAGGTTTCTGTATGTGTCGCCTGAGAAACTCCGGAATCCGAATTTTCTTGATGAAATACGCAGGCTGCCGGTGCGCCTGATAGTGGTCGATGAGGCCCACTGCATATCTCAGTGGGGATATGATTTCCGGCCTTCGTATCTGAATATTGCAGCGTTGCGGAAGGTCCATCCGGGAGTCCCGGTTCTTGCACTGACAGCAACCGCCACCCCATTGGTGGCAGACGACATAATGGAACGTCTTGAATTCCGGCCAGGGAGCAAGAAATTCAAGATGAGTTTCGTGCGCGACAACATTTCCTATCTGGTCAGGGAGTCGGAAAACAAGATGAGCGACATCCTTCACATCCTGTCGCGGACCAGCGGAAGCAGTATAGTCTATGTGAGAAGTCGCCGCAAGACGAAAGAAATTGCAGAGTTTCTGAATGTGTCGGGGATTTCAGCCGATTATTACCACGCAGGGCTTTCTTATGAGACAAAGACCGAACGCCAAAACAAATGGCAACGGAATGAGATACGCGTGATTGTGGCCACCAACGCATTCGGTATGGGTATTGACAAGCCGGATGTCCGCACAGTGGTCCATGCCGATTTTCCACCATCGCTGGAGGAATATTACCAGGAGGCCGGGCGAGCCGGACGCGACGGCAAGGCATCCTTTGCAGTATTGCTCGCATCGAAAAGCGACAAGGCGACGTTGCGGCGAAAGCTGGCACAGACATTTCCCTCCCGAGAAGACATTCGGAAGATATATGAACGGGCATGCAATTTTATGCATCTTGCAATAGGCGAAGGCTACGACCGGCTGATAGAATTTGACTTTGAACTCTTCTGCGACACGTTCCATCTGCAGCGTCAGCAGGTGCTTGCCGCATTCCATCTGCTGTCGCAGGCGGGATATTTTGACTATATAGAGGAAACGGAGAGCAATTCACGATTGATGATTACAGTGGACCGCGAGGAACTGTATCATACCGGAGCTTCGGAAGATGCTGAAAAAGTGCTGTCGTGTGTGCTCAGGCTTTATCCGGGACTATTTTCCGATTATGTCCAGATCAACGAATCGAAGATTTCGCGTGAGACGGGTCTTGACCCGGAAAGAGTCTATAATGCGCTGCTTGAGCTCAACCGGCAGAAGATCATCGTGTATGTGCCACGCCGGCGCACACCATTTGTCAGCGTCACAACATCGCGTGAGGAATCGAAATATATCCAGATAGGCAAGAGCATCTATGAAGACCGGCATGAGGTAATGTCGAAGCGAGTGGAGGCTATGATCGACTATGCCTATAACGACGGCAATTGCCGCGTCAGCCGCATGCTCGCTTACTTCGGAGAAGAGAAGAATGAGGAATGCGGCAAATGCGATGTATGCCGGAGCCACCGCAAATCCGGCACACATGTCACAAAAGAAGAAATGATCAAGAAAGTGTGGCAATACATGCAGCTGTTTCCGGCCGGAGTGACGCAGGCCATACTGGAGCGTAACTTTTCCCCCGACGACCAATTGGCCGGGGAAGCACTCCGCTTTCTCGTGGAGGAAGGGTTTGCCATCGAAACCCATTCCATCTATCGACTTCGCGAATATTCTTAACCCTTAACTTTTAACTCTTTCCCATGGTAGGACTTGCTGATTGCAATAATTTCTTTGTCAGCTGCGAGCGGACTCTAAATCCCGCGCTGGAGAATCGGGCAGTCGTCGTCTTGAGTAACAACGACGGGTGTGTCGTGGCACGCAGCAATGAGGCGAAGCGTGCGGGCATCAAGATGGGCCAACCGGCTTTCCAAATCAAAGACCGCATCCAAAGCGGAGAGATAATAGCAATCAGCGGAAACCATCTTCTCTATCGCGATATAAGCCTGAAGGTGCACAATATTTTCCGTCATTATGCACCGAAGACCCTTGACTACAGTGTGGATGAGGCATTCCTGCTCATGGATGGGATTCCGGACTCGAGCCTCCATGAAATAGGGAATGCCATAGCCAAAGAATGCTGGGAAAAGCTCCACATACCGGTGACCATAGGTTTTGCGCCAAGCAAGACACTGGCCAAGATAGTGTCGGAGACATGCAAGAAGAGAGGGAAACCAGTGGGTGTGCTTTTCAAGGCGGAAGATGCCTGGCCAGTGATGGAAAAGATGTCGATAGCCGACCTCTGGGGCATAGGCAGAAGGCTTTCGAAAAGACTCTACACGGGAGGGATCTATACAATAGCAGATTTTGCCAAGAAGGAATTGTCGTGGGTAAGGGCGACGTTGGGAATCAATGGCGAACGAAGTTGGCGGGAGCTGCATGGGGAGCATTGCATAGGGCTGAGCCATGTTGAAGCCACCATGCAGGATTCCATCAGCGAGAGCCGCACCTTTCCAGAGGATGTGACCGATTATGACTACCTGAGGGCGAGGATTGCAATCTACGCATCGGACTGCTGCAAAAAGCTGAGGCGCATGGGAGGTGAGTGCAGTCTGATGGGGATAGTGCTCGAGACCAACCGGTTTCATACCGACCGAGGATATGCAAGGCCCCAGGGGAGTGTCCGTTTCGACCGTCCGACAAGCGACACGGTTGCAGTATGCCAGGCAGCCATCCGTCTGCTTGATGAAATATTTATCCCAGGGCTTGCGTTCAAGCGGGCAGGGGTTTGGCTCAGCGAGATAGTAGCAGCGCAGTCGATAGTTCCGTCGCTGTTTGAGCCGGAAGAAGAAGTGTCGGAAAGGATAACCCGCAAAGATCTGATGAAAGCGATAGACAACATCAATCTTGGTCCGGGAATTCCAGTCTTAAAGTTAGCCTCACAGATCACGCAGGGCCATCCCGGCCACAACGACGGCTACTCGTCGAGTTTCCAGGCACCGAAATAGGCGAGTCGCGAATTGGCGCAAAACTTGCAGGCATTCTTTGTTGTTTTAAAGGTATGAGTAAGACAAAAATCGCCATATTTATAATGACCCTGGTGTGTGGCATCGCATGCTGCCAAAAGAAAAAGAACGAGCATAAGCGGCTGATTGATTTTGAGGGGGTGCATGTTGAGGTGCCAGACACCCTCAGGGTCGGTATGCTCAACTCCCCCACTACCTACTTTGACTATCGCGGGACGCCGATGGGCTACGACTATGAGCTGATGGAAAGTTTTGCCAGATATTATGGTCTTAATTTTGAAGTGAAGGTGGGAGGCACCATATCAGAAATGATCTCATGGCTTGAGAACGGACAAATAGATATCCTTGCGAGTCCGGTGCCATCGACAACGGAGTTTAAAGACAGGGTGCTACCGTGCGGACCGAGGATGGAAAGTTGCCAGGTATTGGTTCAGAAATCGGATGCCGACAGCCTTGTGAGGGATGTGACGCAACTTGTCGGCAAGGAAGTCATGGTGGAAGGAGATTCGAAATACTATTACCGTATGAAGAATCTCAATGAAGAGATTGGCGGTGGCATAAGGATTGCGACACTCGATCGCGACACGATCACAGACGACGATCTCCTGTCGATGGTATGGAAAGGTGAAATACCGCTGACAGTGGTTGATTCCGATGTAGCCGAGGCAGCCCTGTCGTATTATCCCGGTCTTGACATATCTCTGAAGGTGAGCCTTGAGCAATATTCCCAATGGGCAGTGTCGGCAGACTCTGAAGGTCTGGCGAGGGCTCTCGACCGATGGTGTGCCGATGATGACAAAGACGTTAAGGAGATATTCAAGAAATATTATCTGCTTTCCAAAGTGGACTATATTGAAGATGACATATCCGGAATGGAAGACATCAGCAAGATGAGCTTTCCAGACGGGAAAATCTCACCCTACGACCATATATTCAAGGCGGCGGCAGAGAAATCGGGATTCGACTGGCAGATGCTTGCGGCGATTGCCTATGTAGAATCACATTTCAAAGCAGACACCAAAAGCTGGGCCGGGGCATTGGGTCTGATGCAAGTGATGCCACTGACGGCGACCTCCATGGGCTATACGGCAGAGGAGATGACAAATCCGAGCAAGAACGTGGAAGTGGCGGTCAAGGCACTGAGGCAAATCGGCAAGTTGCTTGAGAAAAAGGTACCCAATCCAGAGCAACGCCTTGACTTTGTGTTGGCGTCGTATAATTCGGGACCGGGACACATCCTTGATGCAATAGCGCTTGCCGACAAATATGGCATGGACCCGCAAGTGTGGCAAGGGAATGTGGAGAAGGCGGCGGTAATGAAGTCAAAACCGGCCTATTATCGCGATCCGGTGGTGAAGAATGGCTATTTTCGGGGCAAGGAAACAATAAACTTTGTGAAAAAGGTACGGGCAGCCTACAACATCTTTCGTTCGAAAGCTTAGACAAAATGTTTTATAACATATAGTCCAACCATAAAAAATCGGCAAAAAAATTTGCATAATGACAATAATTCAATTAAATTTGCACTCAAAACCTCTAATACATTGAAAAAATGAAGAAACATAATTTCTATGCCGGCCCATCGATACTGAGCCAGTACACAATCAAGAATACCGCCGACGCGATCATCGATTTCGCAGACATGGGACTGTCGATACTTGAGATATCGCACCGCAGCAAGCAATTTCAGGCAGTGGTAGATGAGGCTGTTGCACTCATCAAGGAGCTGCTTGAAGTACCAGAAGGATATAGCGTGCTCTTCCTCGGAGGCGGCGCAAGCCTTCAGTTTGCGATGGCGCCGATGAACTTCCTGAACACAAAGGCAGCCTACCTTGACACCGGTGTTTGGGCTTCAAAGGCAATAAAAGAAGCCAAACTCTTCGGAGAAGTTGACGTGGTGGCATCCGGCAAGGATTCAAAATATACTGTCATTCCCAAGAACTGGACAGTGCCGTCGGATGTGGACTATTTCCACTACACATCAAACAATACTATCTATGGCACAGAAATCCGCAAGGATCCGGAAGTAGGAGTGCCTATGATCTGCGACATGAGCTCCGATATCTTCTCACGCCCTGTGGATGTGAGCAAATACGACCTCATCTATGCCGGTGCTCAGAAGAATCTCGCACCTTCGGGAGTAACACTATGCATCGTGAAGGATGCCGCCCTCGACAAGGTGAAACGAGTGATACCCACAATGCTCAAATATAAGACGCATGTTGACAAGGGCTCGATGTTCAACACTCCTCCGGTGCTCCCCATCTATGCTGCACTTCAGACTCTGAAATACTACAAGAGCCTCGGCGGTATCCGCGAGATAGAGAAGATGGACGAGGCAAAAGCAGCTAAACTCTATGATGCCATCGACTCAAGCAAGATGTTTGTGGCCACAGTCCAGGAGAAGGAAAGCCGTTCGATCATGAACGTCTGCTTCGTAATGAAACCGGAATATGCAGAACTGGAGAAAGATTTCATCGACTTTGCCACATCAAAGGGCATGATGGGCATCAAGGGACACCGTGATGTGGGCGGATTCCGAGCATCACTCTACAATGCACTACCGATGGAATCAGTAGAGGCTCTTATTGCCTGCATGAAGGAATTCGAATCCCTCCACTAACCCCATGATTTCGTAATGATTTAAGGTTTATGCTTTAATTGCCAACCATTTAAATTAAGCCATAAACCTTAGACCTTAAACTTTTTACAGATGAAAGTATTAGTATTCACAGAAAAGCCTTTTGCCGCCAATGCGGTGAAAGCTATCGAAAATACCATCAACGCGAGTGGCAACGAAATGAAACTCGTGGAGATGGCCACGCGCCAGGATCTTCTGGAAGCAGTGGCAGATGTGGAAGGCCTCATCGTCCGCAGCGACAAGATTGATTCAGAAGTAATGGATCATGCACCGAAGTTGAAAGTAATAGTACGCGCCGGAGCCGGCTACGACAACATCGACCTTGAAGCAGCCACACAGCATGGAATCTGCGTGATGAACACACCAGGCCAGAATTCCAATGCAGTTGCAGAGTTAGTGTTCGGTATGGTTGTCATGATGTGCCGCAACCAATATAATGGCAAATCCGGTTCCGAACTAAAGGGTAAAAACCTTGGCATATATGCTTTCGGACAAGTCGGCCGCAATGTGGCACGCATTGCCAAAGGATTTGGCATGAACATCTCAGCGCTCGACAAATTTGTTTCAGACGCAGTGATGGAAGCAGAAGGAGTACGTCCGGTGCATGATGTCAACGTGCTCTTCTCCGAAAATGATTTCGTATCGCTTCACATTCCAGCTACTGCTGAAACAAAGAAAAGCATTGGCTACGAGTTCGTGACCAAAATGCCGAAGGGTGGAGTTCTTGTCAATACCGCCCGCAAGGAGGTAATAGATGAAGAGGGTCTGATCAAAGCGCTTGAAGAGCGCACCGACCTTCGCTACGTCAGCGACATCAAGCCGGATTCTGCAGAGGAATTTGAGAAGAAATTCGGCGACCGCGTATTCTTCACCCCGAAGAAGATGGGAGCGCAGACCGCGGAGGCCAACTTCAATGCCGGAGTTGCAGCCGCAGAACAGGTGCTCGCCTACCTGAAAGACGGATGGAACAAATATCAGGTCAACAAATAACCAGACAATCACATAACGATGTATGAA
Source organism: uncultured Sangeribacter sp. (assembly GCA_964388725.1). Taxonomy (GTDB): domain Bacteria; phylum Bacteroidota; class Bacteroidia; order Bacteroidales; family Muribaculaceae; genus Lepagella. The sequence goes on from CAYMBR010000005.1 coordinate 12,051, forward strand.
TCAGGCTGCATTCAATCGGAATGCAGCCTGATTTATGCTATAACATTATGAGAAAAATCACATTCACGCCAAATCGAGGATGATTGCATCAGAGATGAGCAATGAATCTTCCGCCACCGATAGGTGATTATCTTTCAGGAGTAAAGATCCACGCTCCAATAAAGGCTCGCTACGCTTCAACAGCTGAGCATATTGAACGTCGCCGAAACGGCGTTTGAAATCAGCGAGGTCGATTCCCTCCTTGGTGCGCAGGCGTATCATCACATATTCCTCCCTTAGCTCCACTTCAGTCAGGTATTCACGTGTTATAATGTCATCTGCCAAGGCCCTTAGACCCGAGGAATCAAGATTTCCGCAATAAGAATCACGACTTAAGGCATCAGGACTCCAGACATCCATATATCTCCTTACATCGGCTATCACGGCACTTCTGCAACGCCCACCATCATAGCTATGCGCTGAAGGACCCAATCCAAGATAAGGCATCAGTTGCCAATAAGAAGAGTTGTGTCGGCTTCTGAACCCCGGCAATGCGAAATTGCTAATTTCATAATGCTCATAACCGGCATTGTGCAATTCTTCCATAAGAATCCTCATCATCAATTCCGAAACTTCTTCAGGAGTTTCGATCACGTCTCCCCTATTGCGCAAGAATGTAAGGGCCGTACCCTCCTCATACATGAGTGAATAGGATGATATATGCTCCGGACGCAATGCTATTGCCTCTTTCAAATCCTTTCGCCACATTTCAACGCTTTGTCCGGGAATGCCATAGATAAGATCGATTGAAATATTGTCAATCATCTCCCTTGCCATAGAATATGCGCGGCGAGCGGCGTCGGCGGAATGTCTTCTCTTCAGGGATTTCAGCAATGAATTATCGAAACTCTGGATGCCAATGCTCAACCTATTGACTCCTCCCCTTTTCCAGGCATCCAACATTTCCGGAGTGACATCATCTGGATTCACCTCAATGGTGAACTCTTCAACATTTCCGGAATATGGTTTTAATGCCTCGCAAAGACGAAGAAAGTCTTTGCAAGGCATCAATGATGGAGTGCCGCCGCCGATATAAATGGTGCGAAGCGGACTCGGGAGTTCAGAAATTCTATAGTTCAGTTCAGCAATCAGGGCATCAACATATCTGCCCCAGTCGGCCTGTCGAGCCCCGATGCTGTAGAAATCGCAATATAAACATTTCATGCGGCAAAAAGCCGCATGAATATATAGACCACCATTACTGATTGCAGTCATTAGAGGGCAAGAAGTTCATAAATCTTGTCGTGGGCAGCAGAAAGGCCCTCGACATCCTTGCCGCCAGCCTGCGCGAAGAAAGGCTGACCGCCGCCGCCACCCTTGATGAGTTTTGCGGCTTCCCTTACAATCTGACCGGCATTTGCACCAGTCTTGACAATGTCATCGCTCAACATGACAGTCAGCAGAGGTTTCTTGTCAGGCGACATTGTGGCAGCGACAAACACAGTGTGTTCAGGACATTCCTTGCGAATTGTAAAAGCAAGGTTCTTCACGATGTCGGGCATTCTCACACCGACAAGATCCACGACCTTCACACCGTTGACTTCCTTAGCCTCACTGATGAGTTTGTCGGCAAGATTCTTGATTCTTTCAGCCATAGCCTCATCGAGTTGCTTATGCAGGTCGGCGTTTTCCTTGACAGATTTCTCTACTGCCATACGGATATTGCCGGTAGAGCCGAGAAGCGATGAAAGACCAGACATGAGATCCTGCATCTCGTCGAGCATCTTTTCCACACCACCACCGGTTACGGCCTCAATGCGTCTAATTCCGGCTGCAATACTGCTTTCAGAGACGATGCGCACCATACCGATATTGCCGGTGTTGCAGACATGTGTGCCACCGCAAAGTTCGACGGATTCCCCGAATTTCACGACACGCACCTTGTCGCCATATTTTTCGCCAAAGAGAGCCATCGCGCCAAGATTCTTAGCCTCTGCAATAGGCATTTCGCGGTGTTCCTCGAGAGGCATAGCCCTGCGGATGCGAGAGTTTACAATGTGCTCAACCTTGCGGATTTCCTCCGGGGAGACCTTCTGGAAGTGAGAGAAGTCAAAACGAAGCACCGAAGGAGACACATACGAACCTTTCTGCTCGACATGAGTGCCGAGAACCTCACGGAGTGCCTCGTGGATAAGGTGAGTGGCAGAGTGGTTGGCAGCCGAGGCATTTCTGTCGTCAGTATTGATTACAGCCGTAAACGTGTCGGCAGGATTCTCAGGCATCTTGTAGGTGAGATGCACACTGATGTTGTTCTCACGTTTGGTGTCGAATATCTCGGTCTCGTTTCCTTCGGAGTCAATCAGTTTGCCACTGTCGCCTACCTGACCACCCATCTCTCCATAGAAAGGAGTCTGGTCGAGAATGATCTGGAAGTATTCTTTACCTTTTTGCTTCACCTTACGGTAGCGGAGTATCTTCGATTCTGTTTGGGTGAAATCATAGCCAACGAATTTCTGCTCGCCATCATGCACAGTCACCCAGTCGCCTGTCTCAACAGCTGCAGCATTGCGCGCACGCTCCTTCTGGCGGTTCATTTCTTCCTCATAACCTTTATGGTCGAGAGTCATACCCTGTTCACGGAGAATGAGTTCAGTCAGGTCGAGAGGGAAGCCGTAGGTGTCATAGAGAGTAAACGCCTCTTTTCCGCTGATTTCTGTTTTTCCCTCTTTCTTGGCGTTTGCCACAAGTGTATCGAGCAAACCGATACCCTTGTCGAGAGTGCGGAGGAATGACTCCTCCTCTTCTTTTATCACCTTCTTGATAAGGTCTTTCTGAGCCACAAGTTCAGGATAAGCCTCACCCATCTGATCGACCATCACATCAACGAGCTGATAGATGAACGGGGTCTTTTGTCCGAGGAAAGTATATGCATAGCGAACGGCACGGCGCAGGATACGGCGTATCACATAACCGGCCTTTGCATTGCTTGGCAACTGAGAGTCGGCGATAGAGAATGCTATTGTGCGGCAATGGTCGGAGCAAACCCTCATGGCCACATCGGTCATTTTGTCTTCACCATATTTCTTACCGGATATTTCACTGATCTTGGCAATGAAGGGAGTAAAGACATCGGTGTCATAGTTAGATTTCTTCCCCTGTAGGGCCATGCAGAGACGCTCGAATCCCATACCGGTGTCGATTACCTTTGCCGGAAGAGGCTCGAGGTGACCGTCGGCCTTGCGCTCATATTGCATGAATACAAGATTCCAAATTTCAATCACGAGGGGATTGTCTTTATTGACAAGTGTGGCGCCATCGACCGCTGTCCTTTCCTCATCGCTGCGGAGGTCAATATGAATTTCCGAGCAAGGACCACAGGGACCGGTATCGCCCATCTCCCAGAAGTTGTCGTGGCGGTTTCCATTGATTATATGGCTTTTGGGGAGATGCTGTTCCCAATAACCGGCTGCCTCATTGTCGCGTTCAAGGCCTTCCGGGGCATAGCCTTCGAAAACTGTGGCATAAAGGCGGTCGGGGTTCAATTTCAGGACATCCACAAGATATTCCCAGGCCCAGTCGATTGCCTCTTTCTTGAAATAGTCGCCAAACGACCAGTTGCCGAGCATTTCAAACATAGTGTGGTGGTAGGTGTCGTGACCGACCTCTTCAAGGTCGTTGTGTTTTCCGCTGACACGCAGGCATTTTTGAGAGTCTGCCACACGGGTATATTTTGCCGGACGGTTGCCGAGTATGATGTCCTTAAACTGGTTCATGCCGGCATTGGTGAACATAAGAGTTGGGTCATCCTTGATGACCATTGGGGCAGAAGGCACAATATGGTGTCCTTTGCTTTCAAAAAACCGTTTGAACGATTCCCTGATTTCCTTGGAAGTAGGCATAATGTATTATTGAATGACAAATTTTGCGTTTTAGACTGCAAAATTACTCAAATTTCGCCAATCTTCCAAAAAATGACCAAAATAAGTAGGGTAAGATGTGCGATCAGATGATTTCGCGGACGGAGTCAATGTCGGGGAGATTTGATATCTGATCCATGACCATACGGAGCTCATCATAACTATGAACAGAGAATGTTATTCGTATGGTGGCTATACAATCAACTGTAGTGGTATTGATGCTACCGATGGAAAGATGCAGGCTATTGGAAATGCAATCGACGAGGTCGATAACCACGTGAGGACGATCGACGCACACCACCTCAATTTCGACAGGATAAAGGGTGTCGTCAGCACGGAAATCTACACTTACAATGTTGTCGCCAAGTTGGGAAGACATTTTGATGACTTCCGGACAGTCGCGTTTATGGACCATTATCCTTCCGTTGGAATGTTTAAAGCCAATCACCTCTTCGCCCGGCATCGGCATACATATATGGCACCGGTCATATTTTGGCAACGGAATTTTAGCGAGATAAGAGCGAATGGCCTTCCTTGCCTTGAAGGTAACGGTAGAGTCGAGCCACTCAGCCACGGGATGACTTTCTGCATCTGTGAAAACCTCCACAATGTCGCCTCGATGAAGCAAAGTCTTAATGGAAGCCAATCTGCCATTTATTCGCGCATATTTTGCCTTCTCGCCAAGTTTTGAATGAATCTCGTAGGCAAAATCGAGAACGGTGGATTTCTGGGGCAACACAACCGGTTTGCCTTGCGGAGAGAATGTCATGATATCATCGTTATAGAAAGAAGCCACGACATTTTCGATAAAAGTGCTACCACCCTCGGAGACATTTTTGGATATTTCTCGCAGATTAGCCCTGAATTTGGTGATCCACCGGCGGATGTTGCCTTCCGATCTCTCGCTGAGGCAACCAAACTGGGAGTTTGTCACCATCCTCTCGCTGCTGATATGCACCTCCTGCCAGCGACCGAAGTCGGCAAGAAGTTTCAGATGGAAACTTTGGTAACCATTTTCCTTTGGAGTGTCAATATAGTTGGAGATACCGCCTGGTTTTTCCTTGAAACGGTCGGTCAGGAGGGAATAAATCTTCAGGGCAGTTGTTTTTTCGGAGACACCTTTCTCTTCTTTGAAAACGATCTCTACGAAATGGCGATACTTGAGATGGTCGAAATCGTCGCCATACTTATTCATTTTGCGCCAGAGCGAATAAGGCTGGCGATAATCGACAAAGACACGAGCCTGAATTTTACCGCGCTTAAGAATATTAGCTATTTCATCGGTGAAAATCTTAAGACGCGCGGCATTGGACTCCTGGTCTTTTTTTATTCTCTCGCAAAGATCGGCATATTCATGCGGGCAGCGGAAGCGGAGCGAGAGGTTTTCAAGTTCTGTCTTGACATTGTAAAGGCCAAGGCGAGTGGCAAGAGGAGCATAGAAATAATCCGTCTCGCCGGCTATTTTCATCTGTTTGTCGGGTCGCATTGAGGAAAGAGTGCGCATGTTGTGGAGGCGGTCGGCAAGTTTCACCAGAAGTGCCCTGATATCGTATTGCACGGAGTTGAGCATCTGCTTGAAATTGTCAAGTTGCTTCGACATCTCATACTTTTCTTTCTTCTGCTTAGTGACCACCCTCACGAGGAAAGCGACATCATTACCGAAGCGCTTCTGAAGCTGCTCAGCGGTCCAGTCGGAGTCTTCCACCACATCATGAAGGAAAGCGGCAATGACCGAATCCACGTCAAGGTTTAATTCCTTAGCGGCAATGGCAGCTACTGCAATGGGATGGAAGATATAAGGCTCCCCGGTCTTTCTCTTCTGATTGGAATGAGCCTGACGCGCCACAAGGAAAGAGTCGACAAGACGGCTATAGTCCTCATCCGACACACGCGGGCGCATAACGCTGAACACTTCTTCGGCCCTGCGCTGGATTTCCGCTGAATAATCTTTTCCCCCGGAATGAGGGATAGGCGTCTTTTCTTCCATAATCACGAATTTTGATTTGCGGCTTTTTCCTCAATATATTTTTTCACTTCCTTGAAAAGGTTGGAAGCGAACACGAAATCGTTCAAGCTCTTGCTTTTACTGCGGAAGATACTCTTGTCATCACCAGTCCAGTCGCAAAACCCTTTGTTGATGAAAATGATATGCTGTCCGATGCCGAGCACAGAGTTCATATCATGAGTGTTGATGACAGTCGTGATTCCATATTCATGGGTGATATCGCTCAGAAGTTCATCAATCATGATAGATGTTTTCGGGTCAAGTCCTGAGTTCGGTTCGTCACAGAAGAGATATTTGGGATTGAGGGCTATTGCACGGGCTATAGCCACACGCTTCTGCATACCACCGGAAATTTCAGAAGGATATTTGGAGTCGGCGTTTTTCAGACCCACACGGTCGATGCAGAAATGTGCTCTGTCGAGCTGCTCAGAATGATTAAGAGGCGAGAACATCTTGAGAGGGAACATCACATTGCCAAGTACAGTTTCATTGTCGAAAAGGGCACTCCCCTGAAATAGCATACCAATGTCCATTCGAAGTTGACGACGCTGCTCGCTATTCATGGTGTTGAGGCAAGCACCATCGTAGTATATCTCCCCTTCTTCAGGACGCAGCAGACCGACGAGGCACTTAAGCAGCACAGTTTTGCCGGAGCCGGACTGACCGATAATTAGGTTTGTCTTTCCGGTTGCAAATTCAGCCGATATGTCGTGGAGCACCTGCACTCCGTCAAACCATTTGCTTATATTTTTTATCTCGATCATTGGAGTAGGAGTTTTGTGAGGATAACGTCGGCAAGAAGAATCAGAATGGAGCTCACCACGACGGCGTCGGTGCTTGCTTTACCGACCTCAAGGGCTCCGCCCTTGACATAATAGCCAAAGAATGCGGCCACCGTGGAAATAATATAGGCAAAAACCACTGTTTTGATTATACCATACCAGACATACCATTCATTGAAAAAAGACTGGATACCATATACATAGTTTTCCACCGTCAGCATATCGGTGAATTCAGCCACGAACCAACCGCCCCAGAGACCGACAAACATAGAGAGGATGCAGAGAATCGGGACGAAAAGGACAAAACCTATCATTTTAGGGAGGACAATGAAATTGGCGGAATTGATGCCCATGATGTCCATTGCATCAATCTGTTCGGTGACTCTCATCGTGCCTATTTCGGATGCTATGCTTGACCCCACCTTACCGGCAAGGATAAGACACATCATAGTGGAAGAGAACTCAAGGAGCAAGATTTCACGGGTGGCAAGGCCAGTGGAATAGCTCGGAATCAATGGCGACACAATGTTGATGGTCATCTGAATGGCAATCACAGCGCCAATGAAAATGGATATAATCACCACGAGGGGAATGGAATCCACGCCAAGATTGTAGATTTCAAACAGCAGCTGCTTGAAAAACACCTTCCACTTGTCGGGAGTGCGACACACCTGACACATGAAGATGCAATACTTACCAAATTTAGAGATCGAACTTACTATCATTTCAACAATGTGACAAAATTCTAAACTTTCAAACTTCCAAACAAAGGATTTTGCGATGCAAAATTAAAATTTTTAACGTTTAGAATGCAAAATTAATAAAAATTTTTGAAGGAGAGCCAATATCTATTTGTTTACAACAATCGTTTTTATTAATTTTGCCAAAGAAATCGAGATTTTTTTCCGTATTTCACCAAAAAAATTCCGTTTTCAGCCATTTTCAAACTTAAAACCGAAAACCGAAAACCGAAAACCGAAAAATACGATGTTAGTAATTGGAATAGCCGGAGGCACCGGATCCGGGAAGTCTACCGTAGTACGCAAGATTATCGAATCACTCCCGAAAGATGAAGTGGCCGTTCTTCCACAGGACTGCTACTACAACGACAACCACCATATTCCTCTTGAGAAGCGGCTGAAGATGAATTATGACGAACCGGCAGCCATAGAATGGTCGCTACTTACCCATCACATTGATGAGCTGAAGGCCGGACGTGCAATCGAGACGCCTACCTACGACTTTCTCACCTGTTCGAGGCAGAAAGCCACCATCCACGTTGAGCCGCGAGAGGTGGTAGTGGTGGAGGGCATTCTCGTACTTAGCGACAAGGATTTGCGCGACCGCATGGATGTTAAGGTGTTTGTCGATGCAGATGCCGATGAACGCCTCATTCGGGTCATCCACCGCGACTGCATAGAGCGAGGGAGAACACCGAAGATGGTAATCGACCGATATCAGGAGACATTGAAACCGATGCACGAACTTCACATCGAACCGACGAAACGCTATGCCGACCTGATTATTCCGCAGGGAGGCGACAACGATGTGGCCATAAAGCTTCTAACTGATTATATTCGCACACTACTACCCTCTTTTAAGAAATGAAGATATTCCCATTATTCAAAAAGAAAATTCAGTCGGCTGATTTAGAACCGGAAGAAGCTGAAACTACAGCATATGATGCTTCGGTAACCTCTGGAATTGAAGGTCTGGATGAAGAAACTGACAATTCAAACGTCATCGAATTGAATGATGTGGAGCCCGACGCTGATGGCGTCATGCCGGATATGCAAGAGAAGGTGGAAGAAGAAGATGTCTTTGAAGACACTCCCGACGGTCAACTTGAGGCTGAAGTCATTGATGTTGAACCAGAAAAAGGGATTCTGCGCACTGAGAATCTGGTGAAGAAATATGGCAAAAGGACGGTTGCCAACAAGGTCTCCATATATGTGAAACAGGGAGAGATAGTCGGTTTGCTTGGTCCCAACGGGGCCGGCAAGACCACGACATTCTATATGACCACGGGACTTGTAACGGCCAATTCCGGAAAGATTTTCCTTGACGACAAAGATATAACCTCATTCCCGGTCTATAAGCGGGCACAACTTGGCATCGGCTATCTTGCTCAGGAGGCATCAGTTTTCCGCAAATTGAGTGTGGAAAACAATATCCGTGCAGTCCTTGAGATGACAAAGATGTCGAAGGAGGAGCAGAAAGAAAAACTCGAGAGCCTGATAGAAGAGTTCAACCTTCAGAAAGTAAGGAAAAATCTTGGCGACCAATTGTCGGGCGGCGAACGCCGACGCACAGAGATAGCCCGCTGCCTTGCCATCAATCCCAAATTTATCATGCTCGACGAACCCTTTGCGGGAGTAGACCCTATAGCAGTGGAGGATATCCAAAGTGTGGTCTATAAACTGAAGGGGAAAAATATCGGCATTCTCATCACCGACCACAATGCCCCGGAGACGCTTAGCATCACCGACCGCGCCTATCTGCTGTTTGAGGGGAAAATCCTTTTCCGCGGCACGAGTGAGGAACTTGCCGAAAACCCCATTGTGAGGGAGAAGTATCTCGGACGTAACTTTATATTCCGCAAGAAGAAATTCGATTAACCCCAGCCAATTTCAAACAAGATGAAAAATTTTTTGAATATATGTCAGTTTTTCCTTGTCCTGATGGGGCTTATGATCTGCGGACTATTTCTGACATCACTGATGTCGCTTATTCCACTGGATGGATTTGCGTATCAATGGACAATATTCGCCGGGCAGAATATATTGACCTTTATCCTTCCTGCCATGCTTGCCTGGAAAATATGTTTTAAGCAAAATCCCATCAAAGAAATTGAAGCGGACGTGTCGCCGTCTTGGCGGATGTTGGGTTTTGCCCTTGTAGTATATGCACTTTCCATCCCGGCACTCAATCAGATAGTATATTGGAATCAGGAAATGCACCTGCCCGAGGCATTTGCATCATTCGAGGAGTGGTGTCGGGAGATGGAGCGATTGGCAGAAGCGCAAACAGAAGGATTGCTGGCGACCACAAATATTGGATACACTCTGATGAATATACTGATCATTGGGGTTCTGACAGGCATTGGCGAGGAGTTTTTCTTTCGTGGTGCACTTCAGAGGATGCTGTCATATTGCGGAGTGAATCATCACGTTGCCATATGGACTGCCGCGATTTTCTTCAGCGCATTGCATTTTCAGTTTTTTGGATTTATACCGCGCGTATTGCTTGGGGTGTGGTTTGGCTATCTCTATTGGTGGAGCGGCAGCATCTGGGTCAATGCGTTTGCGCATGCACTCAACAACAGCCTTGTGATAGTGTCGGCGTGGCTCATCAATATGGGATATCTCTCGGAAGAATTCGACATGATAGGTGTAACCACCGATTCATTCCCGGTATTGGCGACCATGAGTGCAATACTCGTAGCCATAGCAATAGGCTGCTATTCAAAATTGAATATGCATAAAAAATTTCTAAATTCAAAAATCTCAAGCGATGGCCCCGAAATCAAATAAAGAGCTCACCTATCGCGATGTGCTCGACAGCATAAAAAAAAGAGAATTTGCAAGCGTCTATCTTCTGATGGGAGATGAACCATACTACATAGACCTCATAGTTGATGCTCTTGAAAAAACCGTAGTCAGCGAGGAAAACAAAGCGTTCGACCAGTTGGTGTACTACGGAGCTGATGCGGATGTGGATGTGGTGATTGCAAGTGCCCGTCAATATCCGGTAATGGGCGATGTCCAGCTCGTCATCCTGAAGGAGGCTCAAAGCATTCCCGGCAACAAGGCACAACTCGACAAATTTACCTCATATCTTTCGCAGCCCAACAGGAAAGGAATCTTTGTCATAGCCTATAAAGGGGACACCCTATCTGCAACATCAGCGCTTATGAAAGCGGCTGCCAAGGCCGGCGACAGCGTAGTGGTTTTTAAAAGCGCAAAGGTAAAGGATTATCAACTTGCAGCCCCCATCAAGGATTATTGCCGGATGAAGAAAGTGACAATCGACGAGCAGGCGGTGCAGATTTTGATTGAATACATTGGCAATTCCCTTCAGAAGCAGTTTGGAGAAATTGACAAACTAATAGTAGCTGGAGGAGCCGAAGTGAAGCGAATCACGGCAGAGATGGTGGAGGAAAACATAGGGATCTCCAAGGAATTCAACAATTTTGAGTTGACTAAGGCGATTGCCACCAAAGATTATCCCAAGACCCTGCGCATACTTGAATATTTCCGCAAAAATCCGAAAAACAATCCGAGTGTGATGACCACCGCAATGCTGTTTAAATTTTTAAGCCAGTTGATGGTGGCCCACTACACTGCCGACAAGACAGACCGCGGTCTCATGGAGGCGCTTCAGTTGAAGACACCCTATGCACTGAAGGATATCCGGGAGGGGATGGCAAGATATACCCCGCGTCAGACTATGGCGGCAATCTCAGCACTGAGGGATTTCGACTGCAAGAGCAAGGGAATAGGATCTCTGCAGAATGAATATGACCTTCAGCGCGAGCTGATCTTCAAAATTTTTACCTTCTCCTAACCTTTTTAATTTTTAATTAAGCAGCTGCCTCCAAATCTGCAATTTGGAGGCAGCTGTTTGATTATCGAATAAATTGATTATCGGATAAAGAGAAGTTCGCGGTATTTAGGAAGCGGCCAAATTTCATTGTCCACCATAAGTTCGAGGGCATCGATGCTCTTTCGGATTTCCTCCATAGCCGGCACGATATCATCGTGGTATGCGATAGCTTTTTCTCTTTCGTTTGGCTTGCGGTTAGCCACATGGCGTTTTGTCACCATATCTTCCACACCATTGCGGATTTTCGCGATATTGTCAGAGATCTGTTCGATGGCATTAAGGTCATGAGCGGCAATCTTGTCCATCTTCTCGCCAGCGAAGAGTTCCTTGATTTTATAGACATTGTCGAGAAGTACACTTTGATATCTGGTGGCCGCCGGGATTATGTGGTTGATGGCAAGGTCGCCGAGCACACGGCTCTCAATCTGCACCTTCTTGCTATACATTTCCCATTTCACCTCGTTGCGGGCCTCAATCTCCTTTGGAGTGAGGATGCCTGTGCGCTCAAACATCTTGACGGAACTTTCCTTTGTGTAGGCATCATACATAAGAGGCGCGCTGCTCTCCACATCGAGTCCACGTTTTGCGGCCTCTTCCTTCCACTCGTCGCTGTAGCCATTACCGTCGAAATGAATTGCCTTTGAGTCGATGACGAGTTTGCGCATCTCCTTAAAGATAGCCTGGTTGAGAGGTTCTCCGGCCGCAACGCGGGCATCAACCTTGTCGGCAAACTGATTAAGCTGGTCGGCTACTGCGGCATTAAGAGCAATCATGGCAGAAGCACAGTTGGCACTACTGCCGACGGCACGATATTCGAATCTGTTGCCGGTGAAAGCGAATGGGCTTGTGCGGTTGCGGTCGGTATTGTCGATCATCAGTTCCGGAATCTGTGCAATGTCGAGATTCACCTTACCTTTGCCATCGAGTTTGATGTCGGCTTCTTCTGCCGATTCAATGGATTCAAGAATCTTGCTCAACTGAGTGCCAAGGAACATGGATATGATAGCCGGAGGAGCTTCATTCGCGCCAAGTCGGTGGGCATTGGTTGCAGTCATTATTGAAGCCTTAAGCAAAGCGTTATGGCGATGCACTGCTGCCATGACATTAGCCACGAATGTTATGAACTGCAGATTCTGTTCCGGTGTCTTACCCGGTGCAAAAAGCAGCACACCCTTATCAGTTCCGAGACTCCAGTTGTTGTGTTTTCCGCTGCCGTTGATACCGGCGAAAGGTTTCTCGTGGAGAAGCACACGGAAATTGTGTTTTCTTGCCACTTCGGCAATCAGACTCATGAGAAGCTGGTTGTGGTCGTTGGCAAGATTTGCCTCCTCAAAGATAGGGGCAAGCTCAAACTGATTGGGGGCAACCTCATTGTGGCGAGTTTTGGCGGGTATGCCAAGTTTATGGCATTCGAGCTCAAGGTCGAGCATGAAAGCCTCCACACGCTGCGGAATAGCGCCGAAATAGTGGTCTTCGAGCTGCTGGTTTTTTGCGGACTCATGACCCATCAGGGTGCGTCCGGTCATCACGAGGTCAGGGCGGGCTGCATATAGGACCTCATCCACGAGGAAATATTCCTGCTCCCAGCCGAGATAAGACTTGACGTGGTTAACCTCCGGGTCAAAGTATCGAGCCACTCGTGTTGCAGCTTTGTCAACTGAGTTTAGGGCTTTCAGCAACGGAGTCTTATAGTCAAGGCTTTCGCCAGTGTAAGAAATAAACACAGTCGGAATGCAGAGGGTGTCGTTGATGATGAAAGCCGGAGATGAAATATCCCAAGCAGAGTAACCGCGGGCTTCGAAAGTGTTGCGGATTCCTCCGTTTGGGAAAGAAGATGCGTCAGGCTCTTGCTGCACGAGGAGTTTGCCGGTGAAGGTTTCAAGCACTCCCCCTTTGCCGTCGTGTTCGATAAAGGAGTCGTGTTTTTCGGCAGTGCCTCCCGTCAGAGGGTGAAACCAGTGGGTGTAGTGGCGGGCACCGCTTTCGATTGCCCAGCGTTTCATGCCTTCTGCCACACTGTCGGCGAGTGACAGACTTAAGGATTTCTTGTTGTCGATGGCATCCGTCAGGGCTTCAAAAGTTTTTTGGGGGAGATATTCGAACATCTTCTGGCGGTTGAAGACTTGCTTAGCGTAGTATTTTTCCACGCGTTCATCAGGTAGCTTTACCTCTACGGGCTTGCGTGAGGAAGCCTCCTCTACGCTTTTAAACCTTAAATCTGACATCTTTTATAGTATTTAAGTTTAAATCCGGAACCATTCCGGCATTATTATCATGTAAAAACTCTGTGTTTTCATAGTTTATGTGGAGATTTGCCATTGACTTGGCAATTCCGAATGCAAAATTATACAAAATTAGCAATTCTACAAAATTTTTTACAATATTTTTATCAAAAAAAATGCAGTGTGCATAAAATTGGCACGCTGCATTTTTTTCTTATTGCTTATGGGTTAACATATTCGCTATGATAACCGAACTTGTCGAATCAGTAGGTATAGGCTGCGAGTTGTGAGGGCTGGAAGTTGGTGATAAACTCAGCATGCTTGGTGCATTCGGCCTGACCATACTTCACATATACCTCAAGCGACTTGTCGAAGCCTTCGCTGCGGCTTGCCTCATCAAGAAGCAGACAACCCATCACGGTGTGACCGGCCATCTCTACCAGACGACGTGCCATAAAGTCGGTATAAGCCTGGTCTTTTACCTCAAGCACCGATTTGACTGCAGCCTCATACTGCTCAGCCATAACCTCGAGAGATTTCTTGACATCTGCATATTTCTCGGTGACATCAGCGGTAAGAGCCTCCTTGATGAAGTTGAGATATGTGCCGGTGGTGACGTGGCGTATTGCAGCCACTACCTGAAGCTGGGTAGTACCTTCATAGATGCTTGTGATACGTGCATCGCGATAGATACGCTCACATTTGTAGTCTTTCATGAAACCGCTGCCACCATGGATCTGGATGCAGTCGTAGGTGTTCTGGTTGCAGAATTCCGAACCCATACCCTTTGCCAGAGGAGTGAAGGCATCTGCGAGTTTGCTATAGGCCTTGGCCTCGAGTTTCTCTTCCTTGGTGAGAGGACGCTCCTTGGCGATGTCATCATAAATCTTATAGACATCCACGTAGCGTGCGCATGCATAGAGAAGAGCGCGGCTTGCATCAAGTTTAGCCTTCATCACGCTGAGAATCTCAGCCACAGCAGGGAATCCGATGATAGCCTTGCCAAACTGCTTGCGGTCTTTTGCATATTCAAGAGCCTCACGATAGGCAGCCTCTGAAAGTCCGACACTCTGGGCAGCAATGCCGAGACGTGCACCATTCATAAGGGCCATCACATACTTGATAAGACCAAGTTTGCGGCTACCGCAAAGTTCTGCAGGTGCATCCTTATATACGAGTTCGCAAGTAGGGCTACCCTTGATACCCATTTTATTCTCGATGCGGCGAACGTTGACGCCACCGTTGCGCTTGTCGTAGATAAACATGGAAAGACCGCGACCGTCGCGTGTGCCTTCCTCCGAGCGAGCAAGCACAAGGTGAATGTCAGAATCACCGTTGGTGATGAAGCGTTTCACGCCATTGAGCGCCCATGAGCCATCTTCCTTCTGAGTTGCCTTGAGCATAACGCTCTGTAGGTCGGAACCTGCATCGGGCTCTGTAAGGTCCATACTCATGGTCTCACCCTCGCATACGCGCTTGATGTAGCGTTCCTTCTGGTCCTCATCGGCAAACTCGTAGATGGTTTCGGCGCAGTCCTGAAGCCCCCAAAGGTTCTCAAAACCGGCGTCGGCACGGCTGACGATGTCGGCAGCCATAATGTAGGGAGTGATCGGGAAGTTAAGACCACCAAGGCGGCGGGGCATCGACATACCCATCAAGCCGGCCTTGCGACATGCCTCGAGATTATTCTTGGTACCCTCAGCATAGATCACGCGGTTGTTTTCTACACGTGGGCCTTCGTGGTCAACGTCTTCAGCATTTTCCGCGATGACGTCGCCACAGATTTCGCCCACCACCTCAAGCACCTTGTCGTATGAGTCCATGGCATCCTCGAAGTCGAGGGGAGCGTAGTCATATTTGTCGGCGTCGGCAAAATTTCTTTCCTTTAGTTCCACAATCTTCTTCATCAGAGGATGCTGAAGATGTGCCTTAAGATTCGGATTGTCTGTATAAAAATTAGCCATGGCTTATTTGGAATTCTTTTTGTAATACTTGATTAACTTGGGCACCACGTCTTCCATCTTTCCGGTGATTACGATGTCGGCGATGGTATTGATCGGCGCATCGGGATCAGAGTTGATGGAGATGATAAGGCTTGACTCCTGCATTCCGGCGATGTGCTGGATTTGTCCGGAGATACCGCAGGCGATGTAGAGTTTCGGACGCACAGTCACACCTGTCTGGCCAATCTGGCGGTCATGGTCAACCCATCCTGCATCAACAGCGGCACGGCTTGCACCAACCTCAGCGCCAAGCACATCTGCCAGTTGCTGGAGAAGGTCGAAGTTTTCTTTGGAACCCACTCCGTAGCCACCGGCCACAACTATCGGGCAGCCCTTGAGGTTAACCTTTGATTTCTCCACATGGCGATCGATGATTTCCACCACGTAGTCGGTGTTGTTGGTGTATTTGTTGACGTCGAGATCCACTACTTCTCCCTTATAGTTGGAGTCGCGCATCTCTTTCTTCATCACACCCTCGCGCACTGTGGCCATCTGCGGACGGCATTCCGGATTAACGATTGTGGCTACGATGTTGCCGCCGAAAGCAGGGCGAATCTGATATAGGAGATCCTTATATTCAGTGCCGCTCTTGGCATCGGTGTAGTCACCGATCTCAAGAGAGGTGCAGTCGGCAGTCAGACCGCTATGAAGAGCGCTCGACACTCTCGGACCGAGGTCACGGCCGATTGAGGTTGCGCCCATAAAGGCGATTCTCGGCTCAATTTCCCTAAAAAGATTAATCAGGATTGAGCTGTGGGGAAGAGAAGTGTAGGGATAAAGGCGTTTGTCTTCCACCTTATAGAGGGTATCCACTCCATAGGGCATCACCTGCTTCTCGATATCCTTAAGGTTGTCGCCTGCCACTACGGCTTCAAGTTTGATTCCGAGTTTGTCAGCGAGTTGGCGACCTTTTGTGAGCAGTTCCAGGCTCACATCAGCGACTTTGCCGTCTTCGTATTCAAGATATACGATAAGATTGTTTTTGTCTGCCATAATAGTAATGTATTATCAGCCTGGATTAGCCGATTGTATGGTTAGCGAATAGTTCTTTGATAAGGTCTTCAATAGCCTCATCGTTGTTATCCACGCGGCGAGCCTCCTTAGCGGTGAAGACAACGTTTTCGATGCTCTTCACCTTTGTGGGGCTACCGGCGAGACCGCACTGAGCGAGATCAGCGTCGACAGCGGCTGCTGTCCATTCTCCAATGCTGAGGTAGGGACGTTTTTCGATGAGCTCTTTCTTCTTTTCGTCGTTGGCGACTTCAGAAGGAACGGCTGCATATTTATATTTCTGAAGACATTTGGCATTGCGCGGGCGGCAATCAGCGGCACTGCCGTTGACAGTCACCACGAGAGGCATCGGAGCCTTTACTGTCTCGACACCGGATTCGATGCGGCGTTTTACGACAACCTTTCCATCCTCTGCGCTTACAATCTCTTCGGCGTATGTCACAGTGGGGAGTCCCAGTTTTTCAGCCACCTGCGGGCCAACCTGTGCGGTGTCGCCGTCGATGGCCTGGCGACCACCGATGATGAGGTCATAATGGCCTAATTTTCTAACTGCTGCGCTAAGGGCGTAAGAAGTGGCGAGCGTGTCGCTACCGGCGAAAGCGCGGTCGGAGAGCACTACTCCATAGTCAGCACCTCTGTAGAGGCCCTCGCGGATGATCTCGGCGGCGCGTGCGGGTCCCATGGTGAGGAGTGTCACCTTAGTGCCGGGATACATATCCTTAAGGCGGAGAGCCTGTTCGAGCGCGTTAAGGTCTTCCGGATTGAAGATTGCGGGGAGGGCGGCGCGGTTGACGGTGCCGTCTTCCTTCATCGCATCCTTTCCGACGTTTCGCGTATCAGGCACTTGCTTTGCAAGCACAATGATATTTAAACTCATAATTAAATATTTGTTTGATTTAAATAATTTTCAGTTCAAAAGTATTCGTCGCTATCCCCTCCGGGAATTGGCCTTGCAGAAGTTTGCACACATTTGCAATTTTCGTGCAAGGCAAATTCTCGTGCAAAGTTAATAAAAAATATTTAAATTATGCTATTTTTATCCAACAAATTAAGATATGGCGACAAAAATCAACCAATTTCATTATCATTTGTTAATATTTTAAATTAAAATCCTTGGTTTTCACTGAAGCCTTGATGTTTTTGATATCTCTGATTGCTCTGATTTAAATACTATAATCTCACAATATGGCCAACTCATTTTTTATAATAAGCAAAAATATACGCAACCACACTAATGGTGGCACTGTCTTAATGGCAGCTACTGCCCTTGCCCTGCTTGTGGTCAACCTTCCGATTCTTCACGATTTCTACAATGGACTATGGACACACGAAATAGCATTGCAGGTGGGAAAATTCAATCTTTTCAGTCATCATGGTCATCCAATGTCGATAATGGAATTCATCAACGACGGACTGATGGCTGTGTTTTTCTTTTCTGTGGGACTTGAGATAAAGCGCGAAGTACTCGAGGGCGAACTCTCATCATTTCGTCAGGCACTACTTCCCATTGTGGCAGCCTTAGGGGGAATGGTGGTTCCGGTGCTGATATTTGCGGCTCTTGCCGGAGGCACAGACTACATTACAGGTGCAGCCATTCCGATGGCCACCGACATAGCTTTCTCGCTTGGGGTACTTGCCATGCTCGGCAAGCGGGTTCCGCTTGGACTGAAGATTTTCCTTACTACTCTTGCAGTGGTTGACGACATAGGAGGCATCCTTGTGATTGCGATTTTCTATACTTCGGAGATTGACTATACCTCTCTGCTTATAGCAGCCGGATTGCTTCTGATACTTTTCATAGGAGGTCAGGCAAGAGTTCAGTTGAAGACTTTTTATGTCACATTTGGAATTCTTGTCTGGTTTCTCTTCCTTCAGTCGGGTATTCACCCTACAATTGCAGGGGTATTGGTGGCATTCTGTGTGCCGGCAAAACCGGTGTATGCTCCGAAGAAATACATCAAGACCATCAGGAAAAACATTGGTTACTTCTCACAATCAGATGAAGATGGCCTTGAGAAACGCGGCATACTGAGCAAAGACCAAACCAACTGGTTGAAAGAAATTGAGTCAGCCTCCGATAAGGTCATCTCCCCGCTTCAAGATATGGAAGACACATTGCATCCGGTGGTGAATTATATCATAGTGCCAGTTTTTGCGTTTGTCAATGCAGGGATATGGCTTGGCGACATAGAGCCATCGGCTATATTCCATGGCATATCACTTGCCATCATCTTGGGCCTGGTTTTGGGTAAGTTTGTCGGCATATTTGCATTCAGCTGGGTGTGCATAAAGGCCAAATGGGCGCCAATGCCGGAGGGCACCAACTGGGGACAACTTGCTGCGGTGTCAGTGCTCGGAGGAATTGGTTTCACAGTGTCGCTATTTATAGCCAACCTTACATTTGGCACCGGCGATCCATATCTGTCTGAAATGCTCAATAATGCCAAGCTCGGTATCCTTGTCGGCTCAATTCTTGCCGGCTTCCTCGGCTGGCTATTCCTCAACCTTACCCTTCCGAAGCATCCCTCCCCCATCGAGGAAGAATAATTTGGGAGCTTAGGTCGTGATGGGCGAGGCGTGAGAGGGCTTCGGAGTAGCCGGCAGTTACTTTGTCGGGGTAGTGGGCATCGGTGCTGAGGATTAGTTTCGCATTGTATTTCTTCAGCAATGGCCACCATCTTTCGGAAGGGAAAAACCGTCCGGATGAGGGGAATTTCTTGGTATTGATTTCTATTGTAACACCCTTCTCCACCGCCTTTGCTATCACCTTCTCAACAAGTTCTGCATACCAATCCTGATCTTCCAAAGTAGGGTCAGCAGCCGAACCATTGTCGCCAATCTTGTCGAGATGTCCGATGATGTCGAAACCACCGGACTCGAGCATTTCCATCTGCATCGCAAAATAAGTCTCCGTCACGTAGCGGAGGTCTCCCAGATATTCCGAATCAAGATACTTCAGGAATCGCTCAGCCGGTCCGTCACAGTCCACAGGCCTTCCATCGCGTGTGCGCACGAAATGCACCGATCCGATTCGATAGTCGAGAGGCAGATTGCGGAAAAACTCTATGTGAGGACCAAATTCAGGCGACACATAGTCAATTTCCATCCCTGTAAGGACTTTCATCTTCCCTTCATATTCCTTTTTATGACGAGCAGATTCCCGGAGATATGCATCCATATCTTCCGCTTTCATGTTTGCACCGGACTCGCAGCAGATAGGACTATGGGGAGATGTGCCCCAGACATCAAATCCGGCGGAGTATGCAGCGGCTGCCATCTCGGCCATGGAAGCGCGACCGTCGCAAAATTCGGTATGACTGTGAAGGTTGGTCATTGGAGGTTGTCAGTTGTCGGTTGTCTGTTATCGGTTATCGGTTAGTTTTGGATTCGGCGGAGATAACAGAATTGCTCATTTTCTTGAGTTTGTCGCGTTGCCATTCGAGGGTCTTCTCAAGGTCGAGAATCTGATTTTTCAAAGCCTCGGAAGCACCTTTGTTGGCTTTTGCATTGTGATATTTTTTTCTGAGTGCCGCGAGGGTCTGACAATTTGAATCATATTCAGCCTTGGCACTAAGATACTGCGAAAGGTTTCTTTTGGCAGCAGCCGACTTAAGGTCGCTTACCTGACGGATGACTTTCCCTCCGGGAAGCCGGAAGATGACATTAGCCTCACTATCATTGGTGGAAACCTTGCTTCGCTGCGTGATTTCCTGCATTATGCTGTCATAGTCCTTATCCGGATTTTGAGTGATGGAAATATCATCCACGCGAGCCAGGGCTATGATGTCGTCCTCTTCATCGGCATTATAGTTTTTTCGCACGTCATTGGTGTAGAACACATAGACTGAAACCTCGCCGTCAAGCTGGTTGCGGTCGGTTACCCACCACCCTATTCCATTCTCCTCATCGATAGCCATCATGTATTCGTTGAAAGGAGAGTTGAAGGGATAACCTACAGCCATCGGTTGGCGAAACTCGCCGGTAGATGGATCTTTTGTAGCCACAAAAAGGTCGTAGCCGCCCATGCTGTCTTCACCGTCACCGGCAAAATAGACAGTGATGCCATCAGAAAGCATGAAAGGATTCTTCAGGTTGCCGTCATCGCTGAAAGATGTATCATCTTCCTGCGGCAACTCCCAACTGCCATCCACAAGTCGGTGGGACTCATAAAGATGCGAATTACCGTCGGTATCCAGTTCCGTCCACATCACAAGGTCACCGTTTTGAGTGGAAAAAAGATAGTCGCTGCTGTTGTATCGCTCTTTGAATGGAATTGAGTTTGTGTCGAGCAATCTATTGGAGGCATCTGGAATTTCGATTGCCGATAGAAAATCCTGGATAGGCACATCTATGCGGTCGATAATCTCCACTTTTTGCACATTGTCGAGGGAATTTTCGGCAATTTCAAGTTGACGTTGGAATTTCCGGAGAAAGCTCTCCCCTTCAGCATCAGGTTTCTTGGCAAGAGTCTTGGCATACTTTCCGTAAAGTTCGGAAGCGAGTTCAAAATCGTAGTCAAGAAAAGCCTGATGACCTTCAGCCAGATAGTCGGCAGCGTATGCCGTTCCCCCGGTCATCAATGCAGTCAGTGTCAATATTCTAAGATGTGTCACAAACTTCATACTAATTAATCAGATATTATTTTTTGATGCCACGGAGGACATCTTTCAGTTGGGTAAGAGCCTTTAGCAGTATTGATTTTGGCGAAGCAACATTAAGGCGCATATGGAGTCGCCCCCCCTTGCCAAACATCTCGCCGTCGTTAAGCGCAAGATGCGCCTTGTCTTTGAAGAGCTTGACAACTTCTTCATGAGGCAATCCAAGACCACTGCAATCAAGCCAAACAAGGAACGACGCATCGGGTCTGACAGGGACTATACCAGGCAGATTGTCGTTGCAAAAATCCTCCACAAACCTGATGTTCTCCTCAATATAAGCAAGCATTTCCTTGCGCCATTGGTGTCCTTTCCTATATGCCGCAATTGTTGCAATGGGGGCAAACAGTGTGGGTTCGTCAAGTTCGCAAGCCTTCAGGAAATCAAAGAATTCAGTACGCAATTCGGGGTTGGGGACAATTGCATAACTCGACACCACACCTGCCAAGTTGAAAGTTTTGGTGGGGGCGGCAAAAGTTATGGAGCAATTGCGGGCATCGTCCGACACCTCATAGAATGGCGTGTGATGTTTCCCCCAAAGCAGCATCTCGCTGTGAATCTCGTCTGAGATTACAATCACGTTGTGGCGGCAGCAAATCTCGGCAACCCTCGCAAGGGTATCCTTGCTCCATGCAATTCCGGCCGGATTATGGGGAGAAGACATGACGAGCATCCGTGTCTTTGGCATTGATGCGATTTCATCAAGTCCATCTAAATCCATCTCATATTTACCGTCGGGAGTCGGAAGGAGAGGATTATAGATAATCTTACGTCCTATGGCCTCAGGCACCAGGCGGAAGGGATGATAAACCGGTGGCTGGATTATGACAGCCTCATCGGGTTTTACAAAACAATGGATGGCAAGACCGATGCCTTTCACAATGCCGGGGATATAAGACAACCATTCTGGTTTTACATCAGCACCGTGCAAATCGCTCAACCAGTCGATGATGGCCAGGCGATAATCTTCCGGTTCGATGGTATAACCCAATATGGGGTGTTTCAGGCGGTCGCGGAGGGCATCCATGATGAAATCCGGGGTTGCGAAATCCATATCAGCAACCCAAAGCGGAATGAGGTCGTCGCTGCCATAACGCTCCATAAGGGCATCTGTCTTCAGCGCACCGGAGCCTCTGCGTTCTATAATCTCGTCAAACTGATTCATGGTGTCAATCGCGGTTGGCTATTGAAATGGCATTCGAAAGGTCCTCAAAAATGTCGTCGGCATCTTCCAAACCCACCGACAAACGGATGAGACGCGGAGAGACATCCATGGCAAGACGGGTCTCTACGGGAATTGGACCGAAGATTGTGCTATAAGGGTGGATTGCAAGCGTACGGTTGTCGAAAAGATTTGTGGCTCGTTTCACGAGCTTCAGGTTGTCGATGAAACGATAGCAGGCTTCTTCCGATGGGAGCGAGATGGTAAGCATGGCTGAATAATTGCCATTAAACTGACGTTTGCAAATGCCATGGAAGGGATTATCCGGCAAACCGGGATAGCAAACCTCCACTCCAGGCAGTTGTGAGAGTTTTTCTGCCAGTTTTAGTGCATTCGTCTGCTGCACGGCGTATCTCGCCTGCAGGGTCTCCAGACCGAGGGTCTGCATATAGGCAGGATGAGTGGTCATATAGCCGCCCAAATTCATCAGCACATCCTTGCGGAGTCTGTTGGGGAAATCCTCCACAGTACCATAGTCAATCACGAGACCGCCAAGCGATGTGGCACCACCGGAAAGATATTTGGTGGAGGAGACAATCTCGATATCCACTCCGAGTTTGCCGAGGTCGGCACATGTGAAAGGAATCATCGTGGAGTCTGCCACAAGCACAGCCCCCACACCATGGGCAATCTCCGCGAGGGCAGCGAGGTCTGCCACTTCCATCTGGGGATTGGTGACAGTCTCAAGGAAGATGCAGGCAGTGTTGGCATCCACAGCCTTGCGCACGGCGTCAAGGTCGGTAAGATCCACAAGTTCCACTTTCACTCCAAAGCGTTTCAGGGTCTTGGTCAGCAGCAGGAAGGTATTGCCAAAAAGATGACGTGACGACACCACCTTCTTACCTGACTGGAGTATCGTGACGAGGCAACCGCTGATGGCAGCCATGCCTGAATTGAAGGCCACCACATCCCTGGCTCCGGTAAGAGCCTTTATAATGTTTTCAAGGTGGATCACAGTAGGATTGGTGACTCTTGAATAGTCCGGTTCGTTGGTCACTCCGCAGAAGGCATCGGCCATCTGCGCATGGTCGGCAAACTCAAATGCCAGACAGTCATAGACCGGCATCGACAGTGCTCCATAAGGGTCTGTCTTTGGATATGGCGTGTGGATCGCCTGTGTGTTCTTTTTCATGATGATTATTTGCAGTTTGAGCAATGTTTTTCCTCAGCGGTGTTTTCGCATGAGTATGGAGTTGCGGTGTAACCGATTTTCTTGAGGGCAGCCACGAGTTTTTCCTCATCTGTGGCTTTAGGAGAATATGTGATTGCTACGCTTTTTTTCTCAAGGTCAACCACGATATTCTTCACTCCTTTTTCGAAGCGGAGGTTGCCTTTGATTTTGTTGACACAGTTTTGGCAAACAGGAGCCGGGGATAGTGAATATTCCACTACCTGTTCTTTCTGTTCTTTCTGTTCTTTCTGAACATCGTCTTTTGCCTCGGCAATGACAGAGCCGCCAAGAGAGAGTGCAAATGCTATAAATAATATAGAAGCTATGCGTTTCATATTTATGGGATTTAAAGATATTTCGTAATATTATAACGGAAACCGACGTAAAACATTGCACCGTGCAGTGGTCCATAGATCATTGTCGCATCAAAATCCTTACCCCAGGGGTCTGATGCTCCTATAATGGGATTCTT
Source organism: uncultured Sangeribacter sp. (assembly GCA_964388725.1). Taxonomy (GTDB): domain Bacteria; phylum Bacteroidota; class Bacteroidia; order Bacteroidales; family Muribaculaceae; genus Lepagella. The sequence goes on from CAYMBR010000005.1 coordinate 36,095, forward strand.
CTGTCGGTAACCTGTGAGATTCTCGCCACCCACATATACGCTCCAGCGCCGGAAATTTCGGGTGATGTGGGCATTGAGTGTCAGGAAAGCCTTGAAAGTGGGATTCCAAGACTCTTCTTCATCGGAAAGGGTGTAGGGAGTTGGCATAACGCCGCCGCCGTTGATGGCACAAGACACGTCAAACTGCCATATTCCCATGTTTGGGGCATAGTTAAGGGTGAAAAGAGCCTTATGTTTCGAAACGAGCGGTTTCTGCTGGAGTCCGCGGCCATAATCCACCTTCACATCGTTGAGTCGCCATGCTGCCGTGAAATTGAAATCCTCAAACGCCTCCCAGTTGAGTTCAAACTGCAGGGAATGGCTATACGACCTGTTTGCCGAACTAAAAATGATAGCGGCGTGAGGATCTGCATCCAAATCCACCATCAACTGATTGGAGAAATCGGTGAAGTAATATTCAGCTGAAAGTGTGAGATTTCTTTCGAAAGGGATGAATGTCACGCTTCCGCCGCCACCCATGTTCCATGCCGATTCCTTGCGCAACTTGCCATTCAATATGAATTCCCGCGAAGAAGCTAAAAGATAGGAATATTCAGCGTATGGTTTTGGGGAGTGATAACCCTTTCCTGCCGAGGCATGAAGCGTAACAGCATCCGAGGGGTTATATCGCAAATGGACACGAGGTGTCAGCATACTGCCATAGAGCGAACTGTGGTCGTAGCGCAAACCTGCCATGGCAATCAGTTTTTCATCAAGATTCAGGGTGTATTGGGCATATCCTCCGGCAATAGCCTCGTGGGTATGGGGAAAAACCTCGTTGTCGTCAGTGTCCGGGTTCAGAAGCAATCCATAATGGTAATTATCATAATTGAAGGTGAGACCGGTGCTTAGGGCGTGGAGGTCGCCCCATTTACGCTCAAACATCAGTTGGGAATAGAAATTGCGTTCGAGGATGTCGCACAGGCGCATTCCATATTCCGACCTGCTGTCATGGAGAGAACCGGAGAGTATCAAAGCCACGTTTCCGTCATTGTCATGATCGAAAATATATGCATTCTTGGCGAATGCCTCCACCCTTGTAGTCTTTATGTCGATCTCATAAGGGGGCATTCCTGCTGAGGAATGGGCATGATGGCTCTGTCCGCTCTCACGCTTTTCGTTGAGAACTTTCGCTGCTGCCTGAAACACGTAGTCCGAGCCGAGGTATGCCACACGTGGCATCACATTGATTTGCCGTATCTTTGGCATGTCGATAAAACCGTCGTCATCACCGTCGTGGGCAGTAAACTTGTTTTCAAAATGAGTCAGCACTCCCCCGCTCCATTTATCGCCGAAATGAAGATTTCCATCTACGTTTGCCTCCAGTTTGTTTTCGGAGTCGTAATATATGTTGACAGAAAGTGAGGGGTCTGTCTGCGGTTTTTTCATCTCCACGTTTATCTGGCCTGTTACTGACTCAAAACCGTTTTTGACCGATGAGGCGCCTTTCGACACCTGCATCGACTGTATCCAGGGACCGGGAATATAGCTGAGTCCATAGGGGGCGGCGGCTCCTCTCATTGCCGGGATGTTTTCATTGAGCATCTGCACGTAGGTGCCGGCAAGGCCGAGAAGGCGAATTTGTCTGGCGCCGGTAGCTGCATCGGTATAGTTCACATCGACGGAGGGGTTTGTGGTGAAACTCTCACCGAGGTTGCAGCAGGCGGCGCGGCTCAGTTCGGCGGAGGTGATGAGTTCGGTGTTGGAGACGCCTTTCAGTTTTCTGGTTCCCGAGGGTGCTCTCACCACATACTCGTCGAGGGCAAACACGGAGTCGTTTTGCTCCACTTCAGCAGAAATGGAGACACTGCCGTATAAAGCAGCCCAAGCAACGCCACTATATAGGCAAAAGCAACGTAGAAATGGATTCCGTGTCATAAAACCTGTCTTTGCGAGTGCAAAATTAGCAAAAATCCACAAATCTCGCAAATCTCTCAGCCAAAGGCAGACCTTTTCAAAAATCAAAATTTCAAAATTAATAAAAAATCCGCATCCATCCGCGCCTTAACCGGTCTTCGCCGGATTCGCGTTGAGGTCAAATCTTTGCTATCCATTATGTTATATTTATTTTATTGACAAAAATCTAAATCCGAAACTTGAGTTGGTTATTATCCCGAACGCCGCCGCGAGGCCGGACGACAGTTTATAGAAGTCGGAATCGCCGAACAGTAAGGTGTGGCACTTGCCACAGGTATGGTCAAGCCCGCTATTATGGAGATTCGGGCATGAAGGTGATCTGCCACGGTATTCCTAAGGAATTCCTTGACCGCTACGACAGGAAGAATCTGGCTGCGGAGTGCCATCTGACAGCAGACACCATCGCTCAAGATATCCGCAGCATATACGAGTAAATCGCCGTCTGCCACTGGCAAGAAATAAGGACAAAAATGCCAAAGAGATGAGCTTCAGAGCTTCTCTTTGGCATTTATACATTTATGACAGACAATAGCACCTTTTCAGAGGCTTTGGGGAGTCACCTCCCGGCATCCGTCGCAGAGCTGATGAAGGCGGAGGACGTTGTCGGTGATGAGTGAGATGACATTCTTTATGAATGTCAATGTGGATATCGTGATTGACAATACAAATCTTACAGCAGCAACGCAGAATTCGATGATGGCCGGCGAGAAAAACACTAAGGCGGCGATGGCGGACACGATGGTCAGGGTGACTAAGATTAATTCCATAAGGCAATTTGGGGGTTTTATAGGTTTATGGGTTTATGGGTATGGGATTAAAAACCGAAAACAAGAATGTCTTGAATTCGGATGCAAAGTTAGCCCAAATGACTGCCAACAACTTGCAGTCACATGTTAATAAATATCAATAAAATTTAATGAATGTGAAATATCAAAATTTACCTTTTTGATGGGACGAAAGTTTCGAAAGTGGAATCGTCGTAATAAACCGTGATTTGCGCCACGCGCCGCTGATTTTTTTGCATATTTTCTATTTGCATCTGCAACTCCATGATTTTTTTATTATCTTCAAGTTGCTGAAATATACTACCTTGAGCCGCACTTTCAGTTGAAGTTAAGCCTTTGACATTCGAATAATCAGTTTTTTGCCTACCTGTGGTGGAAATTTCTGGAATTTGAGATGGAATTTTCGTGTTATCCGGCAAAATTTCACCATCAGGAATCTTGGCGGAGGATTTCTCAACTTTTTCTTTCAACATTGTTCCCTCCCCGAACATGAGCCACATAATTGACAAATCAGGAAATACAGAATGGATCTTCCGGATGAGGACATCGCTGACCTTTTGATTTCTGCCAGACAAAAGTTGCGAGAAAGAGGGGCGAGGAATTTCACACGAATCTGCAAACTGAGACGATTGCATCCCAATTGATTCCATAAAGAGTTTTAGACGAGTGCCGAAATTTTCCTCCATATTACTGATGTTTGCAATTATTTTTCAGTTTGCAAAGTTACAAAATAAAATTGCAAATTCCAAATTTTTAAACCGAATCTTTTCGATTTAAATTTTCAAATTTCAAATTTCAAATCGAAAATAAAATTTGCAGAATTGCAAATTTGCATTTGAATATTCTCTATAGCAAATCCCTATAATCAGCAGATATCCAAAGATATGACGAGTCAAAAAAAGTAAAGAAACCATGCGATTTGTCATATCTTGGGAATTATTGCACATTTATTACATTACAATTACATTATCACAATCCAAATAAGTGATATTACATAGATTATACAAATTGTAAACAAATGTTAACATCGAAAATTAACAAACCAAAACAGGTTTGCATTTGCAGTTTGCAATTCAAATCTCACATATAGACGAGTCGGTCAGTTTGCGAATTCAATTATCCAAGACCATCCGATTTGCAATTTGCATTTTCAAAGCGACTGTTCGGTTGCACTCTCGAATTGATTTTGCAAACACGAAGAACCCGACAAAAATCGAAAATTTTCAGTTCGCAAACAGAACAGCGATGCGTTTTCGATTTTTTTTCTGCACATAAAAAGAAAAGGAAAAACTGACCAATGACCATTCTGGGGACACCACTCTCCTATCTGCAAGGGGGAAGAATGATGGACTCCAATGTCTTTTTTCGGCAAAATTTCTATTTCCACATTAAAATTTGCAAAATAAAATAGACTTGAAATAATTGCAAATCAATTATTTCAAGTCTATTTTTGGCAAAATTAACGCCGTGAGAATCCTACGGATTCCAAAACCCAAACAGTTTTTAGGGAAATTTTACAGAGATTTCTAACGCAGGAAGATCCCGAACTCGGAAGCAGGGTCGAAACGACACTCATCAGGTAAACCCCTGACAAATCTCGCTATACCCTCCAAACTATTCAGATGGAGGGTTAGCAACCATGGGAAATCTTTTTTGCCGGAGGGTGAGATATTGTTTTCCGAACCGGGATATTCCTCCTGAAAAATAAGAGCGCCATAATTGGTCAACTCCACTTCCACATTGAAAACAGTCTTTGACGGATCAAACACAAAACCGAAAATATCGGGACGCAAATCTTTTTTTGCATTGCTGCTTTGGGTGCAATACTTGTCGAGAATCTTGGCATCTTTCCAACGGATGGACTTGAACAACCTGACATCGCGAGCCTGGGTGTCGTAGCCAAGGATACACTTCGACTCCGGGAAAACCTGGAGCACCTCAATCTCGCGGTCGCTCACGCCATTTCGAGAGGCATATTCTTTAAGAAGCACACGACGTTTGGAGTTTCTCGCTTCGTAGATTGCAGCCATTCCGACACCTTCGCTTTCGCCGGCAAGGTTATATTTCTTAAGCAAAGTCTGGTCTCTGACGACATCGCTCATAGGCACAGTGGCACCGCTTGTGCGAATATACGACCGCTGTATTTCCTCAGGACGGTGAGAATCGGGATGGAAATATACCATGTCGCCGCGATAACTATCCACATGAATACGGAGAATCTCCAGATCCTCGTTGTTTCGCTCTATATTGTACGTGATGTAGGCAGTGGTAACGCTGGTCTTCTCGGCACCGGATTTGTAGGCTCTGAAGGCATTGTCGATGATATTCTTGAGGTAAGTGCGATATCGGTCGGCATTGGCCTCCGGGATGCGGCGGTCATCGTAAAGAAGATTATAGTCATGATGGATTCCTACGGCAAGGCCATTGTCTCTGACACCAATCAGCAAATCGCCGCCCATAGTGGAATTTAAGAAACCACACACGGTCTTGAGAATCGACCAAATCTGGGTATCGGGTTCATATTCCTCAGAGCCTTTCAGGCGGTTTTTGGGCGGACATACAGCAGAAGATTTGAATTCGAGTGTGTCGCTTTCCACTCCATAGTATGTGGTGTTGTCGCTGCTTTTAAACTGGTCGTCGACATCAAGGACCTTGGCAAGTTCATATTTGATGCGGAAGATCTCACGCTCGTCGATTTTGCCGAGCAGACGATTGGAAGCATCGATCAGACCATCAACGGTGTCCTCAATATTCTCATCAGACGCGTTTTTTTCAGCATGACCGATTTCGGGATCCTTGTAGTTGCGAATCATTTCAATAATACGCTCGTGTTTTTCAATTTCCGGGATTCCGTTAAGGTTTGGACCATGGGAGAGATTTAGCGACATTGGAGAGGCACCGGCCACGAATTTAGCCACGGCAATCTGATATTCCAATTCATGCCTTATATACGCGCTCACGTCATAATCGCCGGCAGCAATTGAGAGCATAAGCGCCGCCTGCAGGCAGGCCATGCGCGACATAGTGTCGGAAAGCAGCGTCTGATGCTCCATAAGAATATTGCTTACGGTCTTCACACCCTCCTCGTCGGCTTCCTCAATTTTTTTCTTCTCCTTGGTTTCCGGGGCATACTCGCTGCAATATTTTAGATACTCCTCGAAAATATACATGAAGCATTCATTCTGATAAGAGAGTAGGTCGCCCTCAATCGGTTCGGGCATGCCGTAGATGTCAATGTCGTTGATGATATTGCCATTGATGAGGACGTTGCCAAACTGCTCCTTAGAGCCATTTATGCGTATGGTAAGTGGGATATTGTTTTCCATCGCCTCCACCACATTCTCGTCTGTGACATTTCCCATGACGTTGACAACAAATCCATCCTCAGTGAGCCATTGCGTACCGGCGGAATAATCGGAAATATAAACGCCTGGCATTTTCTCGCCTCTCATCTGGTCGGCATACTCCTGATAAAATCTATTGAAAGCAGGACGCAAGGTAAAAGCAAACTCCCGGTCGTCGGGTGTGTATTCCACCATAAGGATAGTGCCTGGGGTCAACAGCGGGAGTACCTTGAAAATATCGGCATATTTCAGCGAATCCACCAGATTTATGTTGACTTTACCTTGCAGTTTGTCATATTCGGGATTGACGCTTTCCGCCACTATTTTGACTCCCCAGCTTGAGGTTATCATCACAGGTATAATTGCCCCTGCCAGATATTTTCTCTTCGACTCCACGACATTGGTCTTGATGCCACTCTGTGCGCGGGTCATGAATGTCATGTCTTCCGCCACATCCTCCACTGTCTCCGGAGTCTTCTTGTGATCACTTTTCAGCAGAAGCACATTGATATTTTTCCCGATGGAAAGATAACTGTTGAGATTTCCACTTTCCTTTAAGAAATCCGACTTGCCCATGGGGGCTGTGTGGATTGTTCCCTTGGTGAAGATCACGCTTCCTTTTCCCTCAAAAAGGCAATCTCCCCCCTTGGAAATGTCGAACTTTGTCTGGCTTATGCTGTAGAGAAGACGAATGGGGCTGAACGACTCCGGATTCTCGATGTCGTCCCATTTCACTCCAAGAGTCAGAATTGGGGCTTTGGAAACGCAGTTTGCCACTACCCCGACCAAATTGTCGATTATGTCGGTCTGGGGCATCTTGTGGGAAATTACGAGAAGATTGACAAGCCTAAGGAGCAACGTATGCTCTTCCTGATTAATTTTTTGAGAAGCAATAAGGGCTGCGATTATAATCCTATAGGCCAATACATCGGGAATTTCAGTTTCGGAATTTGCCAGTTTAAATTTTGGTGCGTTTACGAAAGAAGAGGTTAAAGACTGCTCTGAAAGCTCATAGGCAAGATCGATCAAATATCTGCATGTGGTAAGGAACTCGCCTTCACCCTTGTCGCTGTCTTTATAATACTGATACCTCCGGATGTAGTAAAGGAGTTTTTCAAAATTTTCAATAATGTACTCTTTTCTGATTTCCAGCCAAAAATTAGGCTGGGCCAATTTGTGGTTAGTCATGATATCTATTTTTTTGCAAAAATACAAAAAAATCACGACATCATCAAGACAGATTCCATAAAAAAACGAGGAGGCTGATGCATCGAAAAATGCCATTGCTCTTCTTATTTGAAATTTAAAGGCTTTATTTTTATGTTTTGCAACATATTCCTTGGAAAGATGAAATTTATTTACTAACTTTGAGGTCGATAGAACTAATGTAGACTTAACTTAAAACTGACAGAAACCCATGGAGCAGCAACAGCTCGGCCAATTCATCTCCGATGGATTCGACACCGCCAAATATGGCAATGCCATTGACATCTACAAGGAGGTGCTTCCGCATCTCGATGCCAACGAAATTCCCCCGAAAAGCCATTACGCCTTAGGATGGATCATCTACTATGCCCTCCACCAGCAACCCGATCATGAGATAGCCGCCCGCAAGCTGATGCTTGCCAACTATCTGAAACTAAGGGTGGCCAAACCCCACAAACTGCATTCGATGATACTGACCGAAGCGATGCGCCTCTACCGCAATGCGAAGGATGTGGCTTTCAATGCAAGAAACAATCCCAGAGGTGAGACACCGGTGAATTTTTCGATTGTGAAATTTGCCGAACTTTGGGATCTCAACAATCTGCGACCCGGCGACTGGAACCGCAAGATCTATGAGGGGAAAGAAATGACATCGACTGCCGAGAAATTTATCACCCTTTATGTCGATGAATTGGAAAACACGCGGACAATACCATCTCAGTCATTTATGATGACGATCGACCGCGCCATGATGGAATACCGTGATTCCTACAATCTGATGATGCAAAGGGCCGCTGTCCATCAGTTGTCGGGAGAAAAGGAGCAAGCCAGGGGTCTTTTGCGGAATGCCCTGCTCTATGCCCCGGGCAAACCGTTTCTATGGAGCCGCCTCGCATCTCTCTATTCGCCGGAGGAGGAATCGCGCAAGCACGTGGCGCTACTCTATAAGGCACTCCAGGCGCCGGGTCCGGAACAATTTAAAGGCAGAATCAGACTATCGCTTGCCAATGCATTGATTTTAAAGGGCATGCACCATAATGCCCTGTGGGAACTGGAGAAAGTGAAGAAGACCTACGAAGCCAACGGATGGAATATGCCGAAAGCCTATAAGTCAGCGATGTCAGAAATTCCAGAAGGGACTTTGGCAGAAGATCCGGAAGGTCTCTACAAGAGAATGGAACATATAGCCGACGACGAGGTTTACTCTGTGCTTCCGGCTGTCAGAGTGACCAAAACATACCATAAGAATCCTGATCCAAATGCGCAGCAGACAGGTAAAGGCTATGGCAAACCAGCAGTGGCATGGAGGGTTACAGACGAATCCGGCACCAACTATTGGTTGCAGCCTCATCGGTTTGGGCTGCAGCCGGACCTGCCACTCGGAACAGCCCTCGACATACGTCTGCACAATTCGCGCCCAGTAAAAGTAGATCTAGCAAAATAATGAAAGCATAAAACCTTTATCGGTAGCAATTTGTTGTATCAATGTATTAATTTAAATTAAATTAACGTTTATGAAAAAGTATTTAGCTGAATTTTTCGGCACAATGTTTCTGGTGCTTCTTGCATGCGGAAGTGCTGTGCTTGCAGGTCCGTCGATAGGCGGCCTTGGAATCGGACTCTGTTTCGGACTTGTCCTCGTGTGTCTATGCTATGCCATTGGCAATGTGTCGGGTTGCCACGTAAATCCCGCCGTATCATTTGCCATGCTGATTTCAGGCAAAATGTCGGGTAAGGATTTCTGCGGATATGTAGTGGCACAGCTTTGCGGAGCCACAGTAGGCGCAGCCTTCCTCTATTGGCTGACCCAGACCGGATGCTGTTTCAATTTCGGCGGAGTGACCGGTCCGAACAATTTGGCAACCAATGTGCTTCAACCGGGAGCCACATCCTGGATGGCACTCCTTACAGAGGTATTGCTCACCATGTTCTTCCTCTTCATAATTCTTGCGGCCACCGACGAGAAGAAAGGATTCGGCAAATTCTCCGGTCTCGCCATCGGTCTTGGCCTCGGCCTCGTCAACATTGTTGGTATTCCAGTAGACAACTGCTCAGTGAATCCCGCACGCAGCTTTGGTCCGGCAGTTTTCTCACCAGAAGCATGGGGTGATTTCTGGATCATGGTGGTTGGTCCGCTCGTAGGCGCAGCCCTTGCAGTGCTCATTTATCGCGCAGCAGTCAACTGCGGCCACAATTGCGATGCAGACTAAAATTTGACATCAGACATAAAAATCCCGGCCACAAAATCTGCGGCCGGGATTTTTCATTTTTTCGGTTTCAGGCGGGTTATTTACCAAAGAGGCTGCTAACCTTACCTTTGATTTCCTCAAAGACGCTTTCTTTTACTCCATCGCCATCGAGATCGCCAATGAGTCCATCACCTTTAACTTTTTCAATAATTTCAGATAGAGAGAAATTCCCATCTCCCATACCCTTGATACTCTCAGTCACTTTGGAGACATCAAATTTGTCGCCAAATTTCGCAGTCAGCTGCGACAGAATGTTCTGTATGTCCATAGTATTAAAGTTTTTCTTTCGCTATGCGAAAGGGGTTTGAACTATAACGTCTGTATGGGTAAAGTGGTTAAGATGCGCTTGGGACTCTTGATTGCGCTTGAGGACTCTTGATTGCGTTTGGGGACTCTTGATTGCGCTTGGGTACACTTGATTACACTTGGGGACTCTTGATTACGGAGTCGGGGGCAATCGAATCAGCGGCTATTGAGTCGACAGGGGCTGCCGGATGAAGAATCGACTGCATCTTCTCCTGGCGAGTCTTGACATAATTATCCATCAGTAAGGTGATAGTGTCGTTTTGGTCTTCCGACATAAGGAGGTCTGTATCTGGCGAAAAACTGAAATTGACCTTTACCAGACTATCCTCATATTCACTGCAAAGGCGTGCCCATGTCGCACTGTCGGGCGCAGCTGACACCTCTGCAATATAAGTTATTGTCAAAGACTTCATGGCTTCATAAAGTTCATTTGCCTCTTCCCTATCCTTGTCTTTTCCGCCGGATTCACAACTGGCTACACACGATGCCACCACAGCACCGAGCGCAATATAAAACAAACTTCTCATATCTTTTCAAGTTTTGGCAGAAGGTATCTGCCGGTGTATGACTCCGTGCAATGCGCCACATCCTCAGGAGTGCCGGCAATGACAAGATTTCCACCTGCCTCTCCCCCTTCGGGACCAATGTCGATGACCCAATCGGCACTTTTGATCACGTCCATATTGTGCTCAATGATAATCACAGTATGCCCTGCATCCACCAATCGGTTGAGAGATTTCAGCAATGTGGAGATGTCGTTGAAATGCAGACCTGTGGTTGGTTCGTCGAAGATAAACATTGTGTGTGGCTGCTTTTCCTGCGATATAAAATACGCAAGTTTTACTCGCTGGCTCTCACCACCCGAGAGGGAACTGCTGCTCTGTCCGAGTTTGACATAACCTAATCCCACCTCCTGAAGCGGTTGCAGTCGCTTGATGATTTTTCTGACCTGAGAATCGGAGTCATATTCAGATAGGAAAGCGATGCAATCGTCGATGGTCATATCAAGGAAATCATATATATTCTTTCCATGGAATTCCACATCAAGCACATCCTGCTTGAAACGTTTGCCGTGGCATTCCTCGCACTCCACTGTGATATCAGCCATAAACTGCATTGGGATGGTTATCGTGCCCTCACCCTTACATTCTTCACATCTGCCACCTTCGGCATTGAATGAGAAGAAACCGGGGGTGAAACCCATCTGCTTTGCAAGTTGCTGCTCAGCAAAGAGTTTTCTGATTTCATCATACGCCTTCAGATATGTAGCGGGATTGGAGCGGGAGGATGTTCCTATCGGATTCTGGTCCACAAACTCTATCGCGCCGACCGACTGCACATCGCCGCCAATCTTTCGGTGGGCTCCGGGAGTGTCGCACGGATCACCCATCAGGCGAACCATAGCCTTATAGAGTATCTCTCGCACAAGAGTCGATTTGCCACTTCCGCTGACACCCGTCACCACCGACATCACTCCAAGCGGGAATTTGACATCTATATTCTTAAGATTGTTTTCACAGGCACCAATCACTTCGACAAACTTTTTCCATGGTCTGCTCAGTTGCGGCACAGGAATTGACCTTTTGCCCGTCAGATAGTCGAGGGTATAGGATTCCTTGTATTTTCTTTTTTTCAGGGCTTCAGCAAGATTGCCTTGATAAATAATTCTTCCGCCATTGCTTCCGGCATCAAGTCCTATATCCACAATCTCATCAGCCGCAAGCATTATGTCCTCATCATGCTCCACGACTATAACCGTATTACCGATTCGCTGAAGGTTGCGCAACACTCCGACAAGTCGTTCTGTGTCTCTTGAGTGAAGTCCGATTGATGGTTCATCAAGAATATAGAGACTGCCCACCAACGAACTGCCAAGAGAGGTTGCAAGGTTTATTCGCTGACTCTCACCTCCGGAGAGAGAAGAGGAAAGCCGATCGAGTGTCAGATACCCAAGCCCGACCTTATTGAGGAAGTCAAGACGGCTGCGGATTTCTATCAGCAGGCGGCTTGAGATGGCCTCATCCTCCTTGCTGAATTTCAAATCATCGAAAAACGTCTGAAGTTTTGATATTGGCATCCGCACGATTTCGGTAATGCTCTTTCCGCCAACCTTGACATACTCCGCATCAGGACGCAGACGCGCTCCATGACAATCCGGGCATGTCGTCTTGCCGCGATAGCGGGCTTTCATCACCCGATATTGGATTTTGTATTGGTTTTCGTCAACCCATCTGAAGAAACCATCAATTCCTTCCCACTCCCCTTTCCCCTTCCAGAGGATATCTTTCTCTTGCTGTGAGAGTTCCATGTAAGGCTTATGTATTGGGAAACCAAGTGAAGGGGCCAATTTAATCAGCCACTTTTTCCATTCGCTCATTTTCTCACCACGGAAACACATCACCGCATCCTGATATACGGATAAGGTTTTGTCAGGAACTACGAGATCCTCACTTATGCCAAGGATTTTTCCAAACCCCTCGCAAGTCGGGCAAGCACCGTATGGATTGTTGAAATTAAACATGAGGTCCGACGGTTCACGAAACTCAATTCCATCAGCGGAAAACTGCCGCGAATATTCCTTTTCCTTCTGACCATCCTCACCCCATATCTTGACAATACAGCGGTCATGGCCCTCAAAATATGCAGTTTCGAGAGAGTCCGTAAGCCGCGACACCTCATCCTTTTCACTGCTTACGGCAAGACGGTCGATAAGAAGCCTGCATTTGAGTACTTCTTCTGTTGATATCCGGCCTTCTTCAAGCTCGGCGATTACATCGGATATGTTCAGGAAATTACCATCCTGTTCAAGACGGGAATATCCCTCCTTGCGATATATCTCAAGTTGGGTTTTAAGTTCGCGTCCGTCAGGCACAGAGAGTTGAATCAAGACTGCTATACGAGTGCCTTCCTTATTTGCAAGAATCTGGCGAACAATCTCTTCTATTGTCTCTCGCTTAACCTCCTCGCCTGTGACGGGTGAGAAAGTATGACCCGCCCTTGCAAAGAGAAGTCGCAGATAATCATAAATCTCAGTGGAAGTGCCTACTGTACTTCTGGGATTTCGGGTGTTTACCTTCTGTTCGATGGCTATGGCAGGGGGCAACCCCTTTATATAGTCACATTCCGGTTTTGCCATACGCCCGAGAAACTGACGGGCGTAGGCCGAAAGGCTCTCCACGTAGCGGCGTTGTCCTTCGGCATAAAGTGTGTCGAATGCGAGCGATGACTTGCCGCTTCCGCTCACACCTGTCATCACAATAAATTCACCCAAAGGGAGATTGAGGTCAACATTCTTAAGGTTGTTGACCCTCGCTCCCTTAATCTCAATATATCTTTCTTGCTTATTATCCTTTTTCATCTCTCCTATCTCAACAAAATTCACGCCAATTCCGCTTAAAAATCCTAAAAATATCTCAAGAATCAACGAAAACGCCGAAAACGATGAAAACGATGAAAACTACTCAGGATCGTCGTCATCCTCCCAGTCGAGGAAGTAGGTGTCGGCGTAGGTGTCTTCCTTGAAACGTGACATCTCGCGGCCCTCACGTTTTGTGGGGCGTCCAAGACCCTTGCGGCGATCCACAAAACCTGAAATCTTCGTCATTTCAAGAAGGTCATACTGGCTCTGGGGTGTCAGATTTTCCAAATAATCAGGCACCAACTTTGCACCCAATCTGTTCTGGGTTGTGGCCTTCACGCGAAAAGTATATGTGATAGGAGGTTTTCTTACATCTATGATATCACCTTCCTTGACAGGGCGCGATGGTTTCACGGGTGCTCCTCCCATCATCACACGCCCTTTCTTGCAAGCTTCAGTAGCTATGGTGCGGGTCTTAAACACTCGCATTGCCCATAGCCATTTGTCGATTCTTACTTCCACTTTTTACGAATGCACAATGCATAATGCACAACGCACAATAATTTGATTATTAAACAATAACGGTTATTCTTCAATTGCAGAAGAACGACGCAGCAGCAACACCTGCTGTCCGTTGCTGCCGATGAATTCAATCTCGTCGGCACTTATACGTTTTGCATTGACAGCCTCTTCGAGTGCCACCATCATTCTTGTCTCCCAACCGGAATTGGGGCAAGCCATCCGCGTCATACCGATCTTGGAGAAAGATATGGAATTGGGAGTCTGTATGTCGGTTTCCAGCTCTCCATTGATGATGTTGCAACCGGTGTTGCCATGCAAACGTTTTTCATCCACGTCGAGCGCAACTTTCATACCCTCAATGTACACCTTTTCATCATCTATCGACACTACCTGCCACGTTCCGTCAAGGAAATGGAAATCGCGGTGCACCAATGTCATGACTACCTCTTTTTGCGAATTATATAGGGTAAGTGTCATGTCGGTTTCTGTCACCTCTATGGCATAACTCACTGCTGAAGCCAACGCCTCTCCGACTTCACGGTCGGTAATGTTGGAGTCGGCACATAGCATCATGGTAGTAGCTATATTGCTGAATGATAGGCTACCTTTTGAAGCATTCACATCATATTGGGCATTAATGACGTTGCAGCCATTGTTGCCATAAACCCTCTTTTCATCCGGCACAAACTTTAGAAAAGGGGTTGTCTCGCCAATGGCTTTCTTGCCGAGTACGGATTCGATGGCCCAGTCGCCGGAAAGGTTAAGATCCTCAACGATATTGGCACTTGAGTCAACTTTCCCCTTTGCATCAGCAGCATTCCCGGATGAATCATTTGCTTTGGCACTGTCTTTTCTAAAGGCACTTTTCACTTTGGCTGCCGCATTGCTCACAGACTCCTGACCGGACTGCACCCAACCAGTAAGTCCCTTTCCTTTGCCCGTGGATTCATCGGAGGACTTTGACGTGGAACAGCCTGCCAAACCCATTGACATAAGGATGAACGCAGAGGGAAGTATAATATATTTTTTGGTTATATTCATGTTCCTATCGGATTTGATTTTTTGCAAAATTACAAAAAATATTTCAAATCATCAAATTCCTATCCCAATACGATGAAAACGATGACAACGACGACAACGATGAAAACTCCCTAATCCCCCAGTGGCGGCGAAGCGGGTATTTTGTGGGTCGCATCAGCAGACGCAGCGATGTGCTGTAGGTGCAATAGTTCCATATCCAGTTGAGCAAGACCGTTACCTTTGTCCTTACACCTAATATGCTTATAAGGTGGATTAGCATCCATAGCCACCATGCAAACCGTCCGACAAAGGTCATCTTGCCTACCTGGGCAATTGCTTTGTTTCGACCGATGGTAGCCATTGTGCCCTTGTCGTTGTATTTGAAAGGAGTCCGCATTTCTCCCGCATTGAGGTTCTTTGCGAGATTGCGGGCCTGCTGGATTGCGGGTTGCGCCCATAAATAGTTTAAAAACTCAGCTGCCATCAATTTCCCATATATGGGGAAAGCGGTCCCTTTGGGGTCGCTCTCTCAATATGATTATCCTCAGATTAGCTATTCTTGGATTAGCAGTAATGGAGATGTTAGTTCGGACATAGGACAAAACCTCATGCCCTTTATTTATCGTTATAATGACCTTCTATTTCCAAAACAAGTACAAGAACCTTATCATCGTATATGTCATATATGATACGGTTTTTGGGGGGATTTTTCTTCCGATTGGGTAATTATGTCAAATTTTTTATGTAATTTTGCTCTATGAAACGAGTAAAAGTCTTTTCCATAATCATATTGTTGCTTTTAACGGCAAGTTTTCCTGTCAAATCACAGATCAACGCGGAGCAGGTGCTCACCATCGGAAAAAATGTGCTTTCGATGGATGACTATATGCTCTCAATCCAATATTTCAACCAGGCAATCAAGGCAAAACCCTATCTTGCCGACCCCTATTTCTTCCGCGCCCTCGCAAAACTGAACCTCGAGGACTACAAAGGGGCGGAGGCGGACTGCAACGAGGCCATCGCCCGCAACAAGTTCAAGACCGAAGCCTACAAACTTCGCGGTTTTGCCCGCCAACAAATGGGCCTTGACTCCCTTGCTATTGAAGACTACAACGAGGGTCTGAAACACAATCCAACGGAAAAATATTTCCTTTTTTATAAAGGTGTCGCCCAATCCTCAATGGAGAAAAACGACGAGGCCATGGAGACGATGAACACTCTCCTTCGCCTTTACCCACGTTTTGAGGAGGGTTTTGCAGCCCGCGCATCAATCAATCTTCAGCGACAAGACACTGTGGCCGCCCTTGAGGATGTGGAGAAAGCATTGAAATTAAACCGGGCATTGATAAATCCCTATCTCATCCGTGCTGAAATAGAGAGCAGCCGCGACAACTGGGACGATGCCCTGAAGGATATGGAAGAGGCGGTAAGACTCAGACCTGAGGAACCTGCCCTTTACATCAACCGCGCATTTCTGCGCTATAACACCGACAACTACCTTGGGGCAATGTCGGACTACAACTATGCCCTGCAACTCGACCCGGAAAACATGGCGGCACTATTCAACCGTGCATTACTGCGGTTTGAGGTAAGAGACCTTATCAATGCGAAGAAAGATTTCACAGAGGTACTTCGGTTGAATCCCAGCAACTTCCACGCCCTATACAACCGAGGTCTTGTGCATCTCGAAGCCGGAGACTACAATGACGCGCTTGCAGACTTTAAGTCAATCTCCCGCCGCTATCCCAAGTTCTACCCAGTATATTACGCCATAGCAGAGGCTGAGCGCGGACTTGGTAATCTGAAAGCCGTCGGAGCAAACGTGAACTATGCAGAAAGTCTTGTTCGCCAATACGTTGAGAACCCCGAAAGCAACCCTCTCGACCGTCCGACCATAGCCGCCGGTAAACCGCGCCATGCCGACAATGCCCCGGAAACGGAATTGACCGAGGAAGAGGAAATAGAGGTGATGAACAAGTTTAACCAACTCGTCACCATGCATGAGATACCGGAGACCGAGTTGTCTTTCAACGAGAAAATCAAGGGACGAGTACAGGACCGCAACGTAATGGCTGAGCCGGAACCTCTCTATGCAATTTCCTACGCCCAGTCGCCTAATTCGTTGGGGTCCACAGCCAATTATTTCCGAGAACTCGACGCATTCAACCGTGGAAGATATATCAACCGCACTCTCTACCTGTCGCCGCTCGATATATCCGGCAGTTCGATGGACTATGAGACCCTTTTCAAAATGGCAGAAGACTACACCGCCATCATCTCCAATAGCAGCAACAATGTAAGACCCGCAGACCGGATAGCGCGTGGCATAACATATTCCATGCTGAAAAATTATCCGGCGGCCATAGAGGATTTTGATGAGGTGATAAAAACGAGTCCCGACATGACAATCGCATATATGGCAAGAGGAGTGGCAAGATTCGGAGATGCCCTTACCCAGGAAGACCAGCGACTGGCAGCCGGGGAACTGGCGATGGCTGCTGCGGATTTCGATGCTGCAATACGGCTCAACCCACGCCTGGCATTCGCCTGGTATGACAAGGGATGCCTGCTATATTCCCAGCGTGACTATACGCAGGCGGCTGAATGCTTCAGCAAAGCCATAGAGATTGATTCCGAACTTGGAGCGGCATTCTTCAACCGAGGTTTGTGCTATCTGTCGGTCGGCAAGAGAAATGAAGCCTTCTCCGACCTTTCCCATGCTGGTGAACTTGGAATCTTGCCGAGCTATAATATTCTGAAGAGGATGAAATAGCTAAGGCCGTAGTGGTAAATCCGATGGCAGGTCTCAACTTCGGCCGATGGTATGCCGGCATCGGATATGAGGCACTCTGCCGGACTCCGAAACATACAGGATCGTCGAGTTGCTTCAATATGAAGTTAGGTTATAGATTCTGAAACATTATCAATAAATGAAGAAAGCATCCGGCAAGAACCGAATGCTTTCTTCATTTGATGCTTTCTTCATCTTAGGAGCAAATCCTCAATTGTCAAAAAAATTGCCTAATCTCCCTTTGCGATGGTTCATGCGCTCTTCCATGTCAGGCATTTCAGACTCCATAGCATACTCATCCAGACGAGCAGACACGTTATCTCTAAACTTATTCCACATCATCTTCGTGCCCGACTGGGTGGCATGGAAAGCCATCTTGTTGTCGATGTTCATCCTTTGGGCCATGACATCGACGTCGATGTTGGCACCGATCAGATTCACTGTCCATCCCATTTCCTTGAACTGAGATATCAGCGCATGCACATCATTCCAGGTGTATTGCGATGAGGCATTTTCATAGCCGTCGGTGATGATGGTGATTACACCGGTGGCATCCTCATGGGTGGCCGACACAGCCTTGAGTTCTGTGAGAGTGGAACCCACAGCATCGAGCAGTGGTGTTGCACCCCACGGCTTGTAGTCTTTTTTGGTTATTTGCCGGGCTGTAGCCGCATTCTCATTTTTCATGATGTAGCGAGACGGATTCGAGCCATTACTTTGAAAGGCATAGACCGACATCAGGGAACGCAGGGTGTCGGCGTTTTTCTCCGCGTTGGTCTTTGCCACGTTGATGGTTTCGTTGCAGCCGGAGATGGTCTGGTCTGCGACATCCTGCATGGAGCCGCTTTCGTCGAGGATGATGAGATTGAACACTGTTGTCTTCATAATCTTTTAGATTTAAAATTAATAATTAAAAAATGTAAGTTAATGGTAAGAAAATGGAAGTTAGCGGTTGAGTATCACACTTGTAAGTCAGTAGTCAAACAGGTGTAATTCAGAAGTCAAAGAGGTCTTTGATCGACGATTCACTGTCGCTTTCTTCTTCTTCATATCTCTTATCGCGGAGAAAGGTAAACAATCTGCTTGCTTTTCTTCCGGGTTTGTGTGATTCTTCGGAATTGGTAGCAACCTCATTCATTTTGTCACATTCCGTATCTACTTCGAAAATAGCACCGCTCATAATAGCCTTTCGCTGGAAATTCCGCCGGTCGTAGTTTTTGCGGTTGATTTCCTCATAAAGCCTCTGAAGTTCGCCGAGCGAGAATGTCTTGCCTAGCAACTCAAAAGCGACCGGTTTCAGTCTGCTCAGTTCCTCCAGATACTTGTGGGCTTCCCTGATTATCATCGCATGGTCGAAGGCGAGAGGAGGCGGGAAGCGTTCGTCAAACCAGAGGGCATTTGAAGCATCGTCGCCCGCCACAAGCCGGTAATCATCAGGCCGAACCAACGCCATGAAAACCACAGTCACCACTCGCTCGCGGGGATCCCTATCGACACTACTGAATGTCTTGAACTGGGTCATGTAGACATCTTTCAAACCAGTCTCTTCGAAAAGCTCGCGTCTTGCAGCTTCCTCGATGGATTCATCGATTTTCATAAACCCACCCGGAAGAGCCCACATACCTTTGTATGGTTCAATTCCCCTTTCTATAAGAAGAATCTTAAGTTTCTCGCCATCAAAGCCATATATGATGCAGTCAGCAGTCATGGCGGGGTGCGGATATTTGTATATATACCTCATAATTTACTTCGTTTGTGTAATTATGACGCAAAATTAATAAATGTGTCAGAAATACGCAAATTTTTCGGCAACTTTTTTTCGAAAAAAAATTAAAATTTTTCAAATGCGGCAGTTTTCTAAACTTTTTTGCCCTAAAATTGTCTTAAAATTGATGAATTTTACTAACTTTACATTAAATATATATACATGCGTATGAGAAAAACTATACTGATTGGGATAGCGTCTGCCATTGGGGTGACGGCAATGGCGGCGGATTTTCCCTACGTCACATTTAAAATGACCAATGGATCGTCGAAGGCCATTAGTTCTGAAAATCTATCAATGACTTTCCAAGACGGGAATCTTGTGGCCACCAACAACGACGGCACATTCCAGATGCCGGTGTCGGGGATTTCAAAGTTTTATTTCGATTCCGGCACAAAAGTCGAGACGGTAGGTGCCGCTGATTCAAATTCGGGGGTAAAGGTTTTCAGCACCACAGGTGCATATTTGGGAGTTTTTGAGAGTGCTGACCAAGCCCGCGAATCGCTTTCGCCGGGTGTATATGTCATGCGTTCCGGTAACAATTCAATTAAAACTGTAGCGAAATGAAGAAGGCCGCTTTATTTCTTATGGCAGCCGTCGCTGCCACTTCCCTCTTCGCCCAGACCCTGAATGTCTCGGAGGGCAATGTGACATACGTATTCAATGCTTCAGGTATGGGAGACGCCGTATTTTCAGGTGGCGACTCTTTCGAAATTCTTGGACGCACATTCAGCGTGGCAAATGTAAGCGGAATGGTTGTGGATTCAACCTCTATTGACGACAACACAGTAAACGTGGCCTACAACGGCACTTCGGCCAACGTGACAATAGCCGGAAACATAGCCAAATACGTCAGCGCAACTGTTGATGGAGCCCACGTTAGCATCATCCAAAGCAGCGAGACCGAATCTGAAAGTGGCGAAATCACCTACTCGCTATCAGGCGAATCTTCCGATGGTGGTTTTTATATGGAAGGCTCTTACAAGGCTACTATCGAACTTCGCGAACTGACACTGACCAATCCATCGGGAGCTGCCATAGATATCCAGAATGGAAAGAGAATTGAAATGAGCGCAAAGTCTGGTACAGTCAATACCCTCACTGATGGCACCAACGGAAGCCAAAAGGGGGCATTGGTATGCAAAGGACATCTCGAACTGAAGGGGAAAGGCACACTTAACGTGGCTGGCAACACTGCCCATGCCATTTACGCCAAGGAGTATGTAGAGATGAAAAACCTCACCGTCAACATCACCTCCTCGGTGAAAGACGGCATCAACTGCGCCCAGTATTTCCTGATGGAAAGTGGAGAACTGAACCTTTCAGGTATCGGAGACGATGGCATACAAATTGACTATAAGGATGACACCGACCGCGATGTGGAAGATACCGGATCTGCAACAATCAAAGGCGGCACAATCAACATTGCGGTTACTGCCGCTGCCGCCAAAGGCATCAAGGCCGAAGGGGATGTGACCATCGACGGAGGCAACATCACCATCTCTGCCACTGGCAAAGGGAAATGGGATAGCGACGACAAGAAGACCAAGGCTGCAAGTTGCCTGAATTCCGATGCAAACATGGTCATCAACGACGGCACTCTCAATCTCACCGCCACAGGAAGCGGTGGCAAAGGCCTTAGTTGCGACGGCACATTGACCATCAACGGAGGGTCAACGACCATAAAGACTTCAGGCGGTGTTTTTGCCTATGTCAACAATAAGGAGTATGACGGCTATACCGGCAATACCGATAATCTCAAAAGCGACTACAAGTCTTCGCCGAAAGGAATGAAGGTAGATACATCAATCGAAATCAACGGAGGCGCCATCGACGTGACCACCACGGGCAAAGGAGGAGAGGGCATCGAGAGCAAGGGGACGCTGACCATCAACGATGGAACCATCTTGGTCAACAGCTATGACGACGGCATCAACTCTTCAAGCCACATGTATATAAAAGGTGGCGATATCACAGTAGTTGCCACAAACAACGACGGTCTTGACTCCAACGGCAATCTCTATATCCAGGGAGGATATATAAGGGCATTCGGCGCCACTTCGCCTGAATGTGGTATCGATGCCAATGAAGAAGGCGGATACTCGGTATATTTCACCGGAGGCACACTTTTGTCAGTAGGTGGAGGCAACGCCACGCCGTCGTCCACATCCTCGACACAGGCATTCGTATCGGGATCAGGAACTGTGAAAGCCGACACCACCATTGAATTGAAGAGCGGCGACACCGT
Organism: uncultured Sangeribacter sp.; assembly: GCA_964388725.1. GTDB lineage: Bacteria > Bacteroidota > Bacteroidia > Bacteroidales > Muribaculaceae > Lepagella. Next base: position 57,645 of record CAYMBR010000005.1, read on the forward strand.
GCTTGCTACATTTACAGTGCCGTCAAACTACTCTTCCGGCAATGGAGGCGGTGGTTGGGGAGGCAGTGGCAGCAGCTGCTCTATTCTCATCACTTGTCCGGATCTTGAATCGGGATCTTCCTATACCCTTGTCAACAACGGTTCCTCTTCTAATGTGACTGCCAAACTGAAGGGCAGCAGCAGCGGCGGAGGTGGCGGTTGGCACTGATGAAAACCGATATAGATTATCGTAATTTCTAAAAAATGCACCCACACGGTGCATTTTTTATTTTTATATTGCTTTTGAGGGTGCTAAATTCAATATAATTTGCTCCTTTAAATTGAAATGATTAAATTTGCAAAAGAAAATGAATAATAACCTAATATCTACATACGGGATGAAGAAATTAAGACATTTTTTACCGATGGCAGGTGTGGCATGTGCTGTGCTGACAGCCTCCGCCGTGCCGGATGCCCCACAACCGATGCCGGATGTGAACCAAGTGATTGACAACACACCGGACAGTATCAACAAGGCCCGTACCGCCCGACCGGTTTCCGGCAGCAGCCGCATTGGCAACAACCCTGTGCTTTTCCTCGTAGGCAACTCCACAATGCGAACCGGAACCCTCGGCAACGGCAGCAACGGCCAGTGGGGCTGGGGCTATTATGCTCCTGACTATTTCGACAAGAGCAAAATCACAGTGGAAAACCATGCTCTCGGCGGCATGAGTAGCCGCACATTCTATAATATGCTTTGGAAGGATGTTCTTGAGGGAGTGCGCGAGGGTGACTGGGTGATTATAGAACTTGGACACAATGACAACGGTCCATTCGACAGCGGACGGGCAAGAGCGACCATCAGGGGCATCGGCGACGAAGTGATGCCGGTCGTGATTCAAGAAACCGGTGTGCGCGACACCGTATATTCCTACGGTGAATATATGCGCCGCTACGTTCGCGAGGTCAAGGCAAAGGGTGCTCATCCAATCCTTTTCTCCCTGACTCCGCGTATGGCATGGGATGACAAGGACAGCACAATAGTGACACGCGTCAACCAGACATTCGGTCTCTGGGCAAAGCAGGTTGCAGAAGCCGAAGGAGTGCCTTTCGTTGACCTCAACGATATCACCGCAAAGAAATTCGAGCGTTTCGGCAAGGACAAGGTGAAAACCATGTTCTATATCGACCGCATACATACATCCGAATTTGGAGCAAAAGTCAACGCGCAGTCTGCAGCCGAAGGTATTGCTGCGCTTGATGGCGTTGAGTTGAAAGACTATCTCCTCCCCTTCCCGGTGGATACCATCACAGGCAGCAGCCGTCAGCCCGGCAAACCCGTGCTTTTCACCATAGGCGACAGCACGGTGAGAAATGAAGACAAGGATGACGACAGCATGTGGGGATGGGGAAGCGTGATTGCCGAACTCTTCGACCCTGACAAAATCACTGTGGAAAACCATGCCATGGCAGGCCGCAGCGCACGCACATTCCTCGACGAAGGGAGATGGGACAAAGTCTATAATGCCCTTCAACCCGGTGACTACGTTCTAATGCAGTTCGGACATAACGACGGCGGCGACATCAACACTGGAAAGGCACGCGGCGAACTACACGGCTCCGGTCCGGAAAGCCAGGTGTTCAAAATGGAGAAAACCGGTATCAATCAGGTGGTATATACCTACGGATGGTATATCCGCAAGTTTGTTATGGACTGCAAGGAGAAGGGTGCAATTCCTATCGTATTGAGCCATACCCCGCGCAACAAATGGACAAATGGCAAGATCGAGAGCAATGCCGCAAGCTATGGCCAATGGGCCAAGGATGCAGCCCGTCAGGCTGGTGCCTACTATGTGGATCTGAACGCCATATCCGGAAAGAAACTCCAGTCACTGACAGAAAACGGCGCTGCACCATATTTCAAGAAGGACCACACCCACACTTCCAAGTTGGGAGCCCGCATGAATGCATCAAGCATAGCAGAAGGTATTCGCGGCACTGACTGCTCGCTGAAAGACTATCTCCTTCCGATGTATCCTGCCACCTACAAGATGGACAGCACCACACCTTCCTATAATGATATGGATGGTTATGGATATGATTTCGGATCAGCTCCGTCGTCCAAAGGAGACAAGCCATATTTCTTCTCCGTTAGGGTTCCCGACGGCAACTATATGGTGACCGTGAAACTTGGCGACAAAAAGAGAAAGTCAAGCACTATGGTAAGGGCTGAAAACCGCCGACTTATGCTCGATGAAGTCAGCCTGCCAAAAAAAGGTTCGGAAGAATATTCCTTTATCGTCAACAAACGCAGCCCCGGAATCAATCTCAAGGACACCGTACGCCTTAATCCGCGTGAAATTGGAGTATGCAACTGGGATGACAAACTGACTTTGGAGATTACCGGTAGCGCACCAGCCGTGGAGAGTATCACAATCCGCCCCGTTGAGGATTCGGACAATGTCATCACTCTTTTCTATTGTGGCGACAGCACGGTAGTGGATCAGGCTCATGAGCCCTACGCAAGCTGGGGACAGCTTATTCCTCAATTCTTCGACAATCAGATTGCAGTATCGAATCAAGCGGAAAGCGGACAAAGGACTTCCTCTTTCTTCGCAAGCAAACGCTACGACAAGGTACTTTCGATGGCAAAGCCCGGTGACTATGTATTTGTGGAGTTTGGACATAACGATGAGAAAGACCGCGGTGCCGGCACAGGAGCATATTATAATTTCGCCCACAACCTGAAGACTTTCATCGACCGCGCCCGCAACCAAGATCTAAACGTTGTTTTTCTGACTCCTACTGCTCGCCGCAACTTCAAGGATGGCAAACTTCAAGACACACATGGCGACTATCCCAAGGCTATGCGCGAAGTGGCTGAGAGGGAGAATGTGACTTTGATAGACCTCTCAGAGATGACCTCTACCCTTTTCGAATCGCTTGGCGAGGATGGCAGCAAACGGGCTTTGGTGCATTATCCAGCGGGCACTTATGCCGGTCAAGACAAGGATCTGGCCGACAACACCCACTTCAATCCATTCGGAGCAGACCAGGTGGCAAGATGTGTGCGCGAAGGTATAGCCGAAAAACTCCCTGAACTTGCAACACATCTGAAGCCTTATAGCCAGTACTCCCCCGCCTCTCCGGATGATCCGGACCAATTTAACTGGCCAATCTCCACTTTCGTCCTTGTGGAAAAACCTCTCGGGAACTGAAATCCATAAAAAACGGAGCGAAGATTTCTCTTCGGGCAAGAGCTTTCTTGAACGAATGCGGATTGCATCGCATCCAGTTGTGGGTCTCTTCAAGACCGTCAAGACTTATGGTGATGTTGTGCAGACCGCTTCTTCGCAGGGACTGGAATCTTTCCGGCGTTAGATAAAGGCCATTTGTCACTATGCCCCAGGGGAGTTCGCGGTCGTAGAGCATACGTCCCACCTTTTCAAGGTCGGTTCTCACAAGGGGTTCTCCTCCTGTTATCACAATATTTAGTATATGCGGATTCACGTGAGGGATGATGCTATCCACTACCTTTATGAAATCCTCTGCCGGCATGTCAGGGATCAAGGATGATGACTTGCAGTCGCTGCCGCAGTGACGGCATGCAAGGTTGCACCGCCATGTACACTCCCAAAAGAGTTGCCGGAGAGGATGTTGCCTCCGACGCTGTTTTGTAAGTTGGAGGTTTGCCTCCAGGGCTATTCGCTGGCGCAGGGATAACCCTTTCATTGCTTCTTTTTCAATTTAAAGTCGGCGGTGAAGCTGGCTTTGCCATTATACCAACCATCACTTCCATTCTTATCATAATTCAAATTCACTATGACAGAGTCCGGTTCAAGATCTCCCGGTGGTATGCAAACGACCTTAAGCTGGGATGCTCCCAGACTTTCTCCTATCATGGCGTAGTCTCCGCTGGAATTTGTCTTGACCGTCTCCAAGGAATATTGATCCGAAGGAACTTCCGGGAAGGATACTCTGACTTCGGCATCATCAACAGGGCTGCCTTCCTCATCTGTGACAACACCCTTAGCCTCAAAATCGCCGTTTGGTGTGCCATACATACGCAGAAGGCCATTATCGGACTTCGAGCAACTGAAGCCGAGCAATGCCATTACCACCACGCAAAAACGGCTTACGACCGCCATCACTTTCTCATTAATTTTTCTTCATATTTCTTGTTTTTAGATTATTATTTGTTTTTGGGTAGAGAGAATCGGAACCCGATGTTGAGATTGAAACTTAAGGGATGCTCGTTGTAGATAGTTTTAAGAGAGCTTCCGTCGTCAAAATAATAACCAATGCCCGGTTCTATAAAAACGCCACAATTACTTGTAAAATTATACTGTAATCCCAATGCGGCATTCACCGAAAACTGGAATGGTCTTTCGTTCGCTCCCTCATAGCTGAATTGTACACCAAACGGAGAGTCACTGCTTATCTTTCCGGCTACGCACTTCTCCAGAATCACACCTGCTGATATATAGGCACTCAAATGTTTCCACTCAAATGGAATGTATCTTATGCTAACCGGAATTCCAAGATAGTGTAACTGCTGAGTGGCTTTGCCATACGAATAAACCCCACCATAATTGATATTGGATTTAAGATATGCGTATGACAATCCCGTTTGCAATGCAAGATAACGGTTTATCTGCCAGGAAACATCCATACCGACCCTGACAGGCAATTTATGTTCAAAAACGGCCTGTGTCGGTGGTGTGGGAGTTGCAAAACCATCCAGTTTCAAACCGCCCATGCTGGTATCCGTGCCGTTGGAGTTGCCATAATCAAGACTTGGAGCGTTGCTGAAATTGAGATTACCGCCATTCCCTGCCGGAATGGCCCCCACAATACCTGAAGCGGAGGTGGTTGCACCAACAGAAAAATCACTATAAGCAGCCATAAGCTCATTCTGTATAGGCAAAACTTCCTCAATTTTGTCAAAATTATCCTCTGACTCAGTCGGGTCTATCAAAATTATCACCAGGCCCTTCTCATCTTCAGAGTCTTCAGCAGTCAAGACCGATACATCGGAGTTGCCAGCACTTATTTCTTTTGAAATATCATCATCTCGAACATTGTTTTTGATCGATGATGAAGGCTTCTTCTCGGCATTCTCTGACACTTTGGCGAGGATTGGTTCGGAGTCCTTGGTATTATCACCCGAAGGTACTTCTTTACCAATATCTACACTTGAACCAGATGTTTCTTCAGTTCTGCTAAAATGGGGACATCATCTTCACTTGCAAAAAATAAAGTCAGACATACGCCTGTTATCAATGTAATGGCTGCGGCAATGTTGGCAATTCTTTTCCAAATGACGGGTAAAGTTGGTTTCTTCGGTTTGGATTCCGGGGATGTTTCGGAGGCAACAACAGCCAACTCTTTCTCAATTGACACCCACAGACCATCGGGAGTCTCCATCTCAAAACCGGAGACCCTCTCTCTTATGTCGTCAAGCCATTTTTCTTTCATAACTGCTGCTGTTTTTGATAGATTAATTCCTTCACTCTCTTTGCGAGCATTGCCTTAGCCCTGTGGAATTGTGATGCCACACTGTTTTCTTTTATACCGAGGATTGCGGCTATCTCTTTGTGCGGTTTGTCTTCAATCACGTGGAGATTGAAGACAGCCCTGTAGCCTGGTGGTAATTCCCGAATCAATGATATGATTTCCTTCTGGCTGAGTATGCCTAAATCTGGTTCTTCATCCGGCAGTTCTGCCTCGTGGTTTGAGATGGGGACAAAAGTAAATATCTTTGTCGCGCAAATATTTCAATGCATTGTTGACTGTTATCCTTGTAATCCAGGCTCTCAAACAACCAACACCTTCATATCGGAATGACGGCATGGCTTTGAAGATGCTTATAAAACTCTCCTGCACCACATCCTTAAGATCATCCTCAGCCGACAAATAGCGGGCGCACACCCCGGTGAGATACCCGGCGTATGCGTCGTAGAGTTCCCTTGCTCCCCTCTTGTCGTGGTTTGAGAAGAGGTCAACAATCCGCTTTTCCTTGTCGCTGATATCCATAAAGGGACTATAGCTTCTTTACAGAACCTATGAAGAGAATTGCACCTGTAGTGCGTTCCTGAATCATGAAACCGAAAGGTCTGTCGAACGTAATCTCGCGAAAACCATTGGGCAGATCAGGTCCAGTACTTCCCCCAAAACCACCAATACTTGAGGCTGCGCCTTCTGTGCCATCTTCATTGACAATCAACTTGGAGACATGGATGAAGCAATTGAGGAAGAATGGGTCTTGATAATCCACTATATGGGATATTCCGGCTGTTGGTTCACATACCTTGCTGAGTCCCATAGTTTTTAGAATGTCTATGGTATTGCTGTTTTTTGTTGACGCTTCAAATTTAGGAAGATTGAGAAGAATCATTTCCGATTGGAAATTCTCTTCAAACTCTTTCAAAATGTCCTTTTCAAATACTTCATCAGGATTAGTCGCAGGACGATTTGCTTGTATGGAAGGGAGCATCAAAGTCATATAGAAGTTTGCACCATTCTCTCCGAAAGGAAGTCTTATTGCCTCACAACCATATTCTGTCTCAGCATATTCATATTTCGTCAGTGAGCGCATGAAATCCACATTGGATTCGGACATATCGGAATTCAGGAAGATACCCTTGTCGGTCAACTCTTTTTCAAAGGGATATTTCCAGGAGCCTTTGAAATAGGCTGTATTTAGAAATGCTATTGATGAATCAATAGGGGAATCAAGAAAATTATCTATCAACCCTCGTGTATTTGTCCGCACAAACCGATTTATAGCCTCTTTCCCTTCTTCTCCGGAAGGTCCAAATGGAATATCAACGTTATAGAAATATTTGGAAATAATATTGCTGAAATCGGAATAAACAGGAACAAAATCATCCCGCCACAATGAGTTTGTGAAAATACAGGTGGTTTCGTCAAGATTGGGTAGATTTGAGAGAAGGGTCTGGTAATAGTCGTTGAGGGTTTTCATTCCTGTCTCATCCTTCTCAAATCCAAGGAGTTCCAAAATTTCATCCCGACTTTCTCCGGTGTCGCCATTTGCTATCATGCCGAGCACATTGCCGACACTGAATGGTGACACACAGACGTTTTCTTTTAAGACTTTGGAATTTGCAAGATAGAAATCCACTGCAAAATCGTTAGTGCCTGCCACCGATGCTTTGGATATGCCAGTCAAAGGTGCTGAGGCCTCCGATGGCGGAGCAACTGGAACATCGAGGAGATTCTGGATGGGACAGATACAGATCACTGGATTGGTAGTCTCCTCATACATCAGATCCTCGCTCGTGCATGCAGCGAACATTAGAATGCCGATTGGGATGATTTTCTTATAGGTGTTGGTCATAAGATATGAGTTTTGTGGTTCGTTTTATCTCTAAATCCAACCAACTCCAAAATCTTGCATATGGTCTGAGGAATTATTTTCTCAGATAAAAAAAGTATTCCTGAAAACTATGCGATTTTTCCTTTTTTAAGCTCCTCTTCAAGAAATGAATATACATATCCGGCACTTTGGTAATATAGTCCAGTACCAGGATCTCGCAAAATAGAAAATGTATCTGAATTATACAGTACATTTAAGGCCTCTTGCATACTATATCCCCATTCCTCCATTAATATTTCTACGAGATCAGCGGTTAATTCTTCTTGTAAGATATTTATTTGTTCTGGCGTAAGTCTCATATCTTTTTCAGTTTAGAAATGGCCAACTCATTAGCAAAAAAATATTGAAAAGTAATTCCGCGATTATTTTTCAGTTCTTCTACTAATTGTTCAATTGTAAGATATCCTGCTTGGAAACGTCGCAATTGGAATGTGACGCCATCATCAGCAATCGGACCATAAACAATATCGTAATTATGACAAGGGTGTTGCAATTTTCTATCTCGATTTTTTAGAACGAACTCAGCCCATTCCACACAATAGTCATTCCAAACTTTAACATTCAAATCAGTATCTGTCAGCACTGATTCATCAAACTCAAATACAGTGACAATTGGCGATTCCGCACTTAATTTCTGGCGAACACGCTCCTTTGCCATATCCAGAGCTTGATTATAATCTGCAGAGAGATAAAAGCCTTTTCCGAAGTCTTTGTATGGTTTGGACATGCTTAATTCTATCCTATCTATCGAAACATCTGAGCCGTGGTATAATTTCATCTTATTTGACCTCCGTTATGTTGACAAATCTCGGTAAGAACTTCCACATTATCCTCGAAAGATTGGGTATGAAGAATATTATAAAACTCAGTAAGATGAGACATGCCTTTGAAACGTACAAGATAGTTATACGCTTGTTTTTGGGTGATATCATACGCATTAGCGAATTCTGATATCACGGCAATAATAAATTTCAATATGTTGGAATCAAGTCTTGTCATTGTAGATTCTTTGGATCGCTTGCAAATTTACTAAAAATATCAATAAGACGCAAATTTTGCGTCGTATTTTCCGCAAAAGTCTGCACCCAGCGGCAAATTATCCTTTTAACCTTTTAAACCTCAACTTTCGCAAGTGAAAGTTGAATTTCAATGTTTGGAGATGATGAGGATGCTGGCCTCGTAGAGGAGATACATCGGAAGGGAAACGATCAGAAGGGTAAAGACGTCGGAGGTGGGTGTGATTATTGCTGCCACTATCAGGATTATAACAATGGCATGTTTGCGGTATTTGCGTAAAAACACCGGAGTAATGAAACCCATCTTCGCAAACATCCAGGCCAACACCGGCATCTCGAACACAATACCCAATGAGAGGCACATAAGAATAAGAGTGCTCATGTAAGACTGAAGTGAAATCATGTTGTCAACGTCACTTGCCACCTGATATGTGCCTAAAAATCGGAATGTCAGAGGGAAAATGATATAATAGCTCACCAATACCCCTATGATGAAAAGTGCATATCCCCAGCCTACAGTGCGGACGGCGTAGTGGCGCTCGTTGGCATAAAGGGCCGGGGAAACAAACCTATAGAGTTGATAAAGGATGTAAGGCGAGGCACAAAGGATTCCGGCACAGAATGCTGTTTTCATGTGGATAATAAACTGCTCGGCAAGTCCCGTGTTAATGAGCTGCACATGAAAACCCACTGCATTCTCCTCTGCAAAGAGGGATGATACCACTTCAAGCCATCGGTAGGTGATGAAGTCCGGATTGTTGGGAGCAAGGACGATGGCAAACAGTTGCTCCTTGAATATAAACGCAACAATGCCGAAGATGACCGCAACGGCGGCAATCTTCAGCAAGACACCACGCAAGACATCGAGATGATCCCAAAACGTTTGCGATTCCGGTTCGGGGGGTACGCTCACTTCTTGTCTTCTGTGTTTTCAAGCGGTTGGTTGATTTCCTTGTCAACCTCGTTCATCCCCTCCTTGAAAGACTTGACACCCTTGCCAAGGCCCTTCATCAGTTCTGGGATTTTCTTGCCGCCAAAGAAGAGGAGCACCACGAGGGCAATTAGCAGAATCTCCTGCATTCCAAGCCCACCTATAAATAAAAGCATCTTCATATACATCACTGATTATACCCTAATAACGTAAAATCCAATGCCTATATTATATAAATGGATATTAACAACTAAGTCAATCAATGTTAATGTGTATATTTTTTGAATGTGTACACACATAGGTACACATTTTTATGCAATATTTAGTTGCGGATGTGAGGGGATTCAAATGAGTGCTTTACTCCCCGGAGCATAATCAGAAATTTCCAACTGAGAAGTCTTGCGCACAACTTGAACGAGACCCCAACGAGAAACACTCATTCGAACTCAAGATTGACGGAGTAAGTGTTTTTCAGTGGTTCAAAGACATGTTCAACCGACTTCTCAGCAAGATGGGATTCCAGCAACCGCAGTCAAAGCAAAGCCGTAGACACGTATAACTCACAATTCTGAATACAATCAGCCCGGCGAAAGAAGTGTTTCTCTCGACGGGCTGTATTTATTATGTATATTTACATACAAAAACAAAGTGTACGCAAAAACAAATCATTCTTTAGTAGCATCTATTTTTAAGGTATAGATTTTGTTTTCAATGTTTACTTTTTTATGAGTAAACGTCATTTTTCCATTTGGGTTAATTTGAATGGTTGCTTCTGGTAAATTTTCAATTTTAAGTATAAAGATTCCATTCTTGCCTTTTTGAATATTATATATAAGTGGGGCATCGAAATAATCCTCGTCACTTTCAATAATTCGAACTTTAACGTGATTTTTATCTACTCGTTCCAATATTACTGAGATTTCAGAATAGTTTTCATCAACACTTGTTCCTATCAACAGTGAACCATTCCCATTATAATTACCTTCTATTTTACGCGCGTTATCAGAGCGCGAAGCACTTGCCTTGGAACTACTTTGTGATACTTCTGGAATGACATCCTTACCCGATGTTGCCTTTTTTCTAGTAGAGGGTTCGATTGATTTTGAGGGTTCATTGATCCGTGATTTTGACGGATTAGGATTCAGAAGTGAGAAAGAAAGATTTGGAATACTTATTCTTTGATTCTTTTCATATCCGAAATTGTAATCATAGGCTGTTTGTCGTAAACGTGCTTGTGATGGTGCACCCAATGCTGCACCAATACCTGCGGTTGCACCGCCCACTCCAGTCATCATTCCAAATAATGATGTGTTATCATCATCTCCTTGAGCTGCGGCAGCCACCATCGCGATACATCCAATCATGGTAACTCCAACACCTATACTCGCAAGAGTTCCTCCTGTATATAGTGTGGCCTTTGTACCTGTATGTTTATTGATCTTATAGTCAATGCCTATCGGTATCTTGATGCTAGATTCAGCTGGTTGTATTAACATGTATCCGCAATACATATCAGATGGAACTTCGATGTTGACTTTATCACTATATGTTGTAACTCCACGAGGAGAAACAGTGTTGTTGGGTGTATAAATCTTTGTTCCCTTCGGAGCATAAACATTGAATTTCTCAGTTGTAGAACAACTGGTTATTGAAAGGCTTAACCCAATAACAAGTAATATTTTTGAAAACTTCATCGTCGTTATACTTTAGAATTATTGAAAATCTATGAGTGATCCATAAATATATGTATCATACACGTTGCTGTGTGTCAAGAAATCACCCATAACATCAGTTGTGACTGCCTTAATATTATTGGGCATTGTGAACAAGTACATATTTTCAGCTAAAGCATCGGGCTTTAAATTGTAAATATTATAGAATGCTTGGCTAACTTTCTTATTAGCAATAGGGACTGTTATATGGGAACTCTCATAGAAATGTGTTACGAGTTTATTATAAGAAACACCTTCATCCAGGGAAT
>CAYMBR010000006.1:0-52104 GCA_964388725.1 uncultured Sangeribacter sp.
ATTACCCCGCCGTCCCGCACTTCACCTCCATCGATCCCCTCTGCGAGAAATACTATTGGCTGTCGCCTTATCTCTACTGTGCGAATAACCCTGTGAATCTTGTGGACAAGGACGGAAAAGAGCCTACCGTTGAGGAAGCACTGAGAATGGGAGCCCACATATATGGTGATTACAAAGACGACATTCTGATAGGAAATTGGAGAAGGACATCTGATAATCTCGGTCTAAATCTGAAAAATGGCAACGGGCTAAAATCTGCAATCTATGAACGTGTTGATGCCGATGGCAATGCGCTGGAATATGCCTATGTCACCGCAGGTACAGAAAAGGAATGGGCTGATGTTGCCGCTGACTTGCTTCAGCCTATAGGTATGTCGACAGCATTCAAATTCTGTAAAAAATGCTACTAATATAGTTGATAGGATACCAAATATGGAACTGACATTTGTTGGACACTCTTTAGGAGGGAGTGAGGCCGCCCTTAATGCTCTGGTCACTGGGCAATCTGCCATAACTTTCAATCCTTCCGGATTGAGCGATATCACCAAAGCAATAAACGGCAATCTTTTGACTCCCCTGAAGAATGAAAACAACATAAATGCCTACATCATGACAACGGATCCTCTAAATTATTTACAGGACAGACTTCCAATACCGGAAGCAAATGGGGTTAGGCATTATGTGAAACCTGCGGATATCAGGTCGGCTGTCAACGGTCACTGCATAAACAGCATGCTTCGGTCATTCAATATAAATCCATTGTTATATAAAAAATAGTTTGGATAAAGTTATGATTGCAAAAAGAATTACACTTGCACAAATCCTTTTTGTTTGCATTGTCTTCATTGTTGTTCCGGCGTGTTCTAATCCAGACAGACCAGATGACAAAAGCAAAATGATACCAAAAAATTACAAACTGTTCCAAGGCACGGAGGCATGGCCTTTGGCTAAGGCCATTATTGGCAAGGATTATGAAAGTGTGGATTCTCTAATAGAAAAGAATCCATCTATAATCGATATAAAAGATTCCATCTATGGAAACTCCATTCTAATGTTGACCATATTTAACAGAGATTATACAGCGTTCAGCAAAATACTAAAACACAATCCCGACATAAACTATCACAACAGCTGGAATGCATCCCCAATATATGAGGCAAGCCGTTATGGTGACAGCGAGGTCAGATTTATTGCAGACCTATTGGAAAATGGAGCAAATGTAAATGACACGGTTTATAATATGGACAACACAAAAACAATGTCTTCTCCTCTCTTAGAAGCCGCAGGATACGGCAACAAAGATGTCATAAACTTTTTGATTGGCAAAGGAGCTGATGTCAATTTTAGTAATGATTTTGGAAGAATACCCTTAGGAGCTGCTTTAGCTACCAACCAATATGAAAATGCATGGTTACTGCTAAAAAGTGGAGCCGATTACACAAAACCTGTATCAAGTTCGGTTGACAAAAAAGGAAATCTGGCTATTCCAAGAAGTATCTTGCAGGTTTTGAGAGGTGGCACTCCTGATCCTTTGAAAAAAGAATTTTATTACAAGAAAAAAATTATAAAATTTCTTAAAGAAAGAGGCCTTGATTATGATTCTGAACCGATTCCCGATTATGTAAAAAAGCAAATTAAATCAAATTATGGAATTTTCTGGAGAATATATATTAAATATTATTGAAATATCTGAAAATAAGCTATATGAAATACCACAGATGGGTCATCTACCGCAACGGAAGCGTCTACATGGTGCAGTTCCCCGGAGACTATGCAACGGTTGACGGCAGCGATGTGGGCAATCACCTACGACAACCTCAGGTGTGAGAGTGAAGTATATCCTCTACACAAGAATCACGCCGAACAGAAGGCCAACACATCTAAAACATAAACTAAGAAAAAAGAACAGATAAAAGAAAATAGAAGGTAAATTAAGTAAATTGATGAATATCAATTGCTTGAATTTGACAGCGATAAGGGGTGCGAGGTGTGGGGTCGGCTTGTGTCAGCTACGATGCAACGTTGATGTCAGGTAAATGTATGCAAAACGGACATTTTAGATGCATAAAAATCATGGATATTTTGCTGTTTTACTGAAACTTGCAAACCAATTAAATCCATCAATGAAACATTCAGGGAACATTTATGGTAACTTTTAGGGAACATCCGCGGTCACAATCAGGACAAAATAACTCCAGATATTGAAAGAGAAAAGATAAAAGAGAAAGACATATAAAAAACACTCTATTATATAGAGTGTAAAAAAACTCTCATCAACTGATATGGGCAAAATCAAAGAGTAAAAAATTTTGGTTTTGATGAAAGAATGAAAGAAAAATGGAGAAATTTTTGGGGATGTCAGGTATTTTTCTTAATTTTGCGATACGCCAGCCTGTGCTGACGTTCGAATTGGAAATAACAAAACAAATAACCCTGTAAAAACACAACCGATATGTCGAAAGTAACAGTTGTAGGTGCCGGCAACGTAGGCGCCACCGCAGCAAACGTGATGGCTATCCGCGAGGTGGCCGATGAAGTAGTGATGATCGATATCAAGGAAGGTGTATCCGAAGGCAAAGCCATGGATATGATGCAGACTGCAAACCTTCTTGACATGAACACCCGAATCAATGGAGTGACCAACAATTATGAGGCTACTGCCAACTCCGACGTGGTGGTAATAACATCAGGTATCCCCCGCAAACCCGGCATGACCCGCGAGGAACTGATTGGCGTTAACGCCGGTATCGTGAAACAAGTGACCGAAAGCGTGCTCAAATACAGCCCCAACGCTGTAATCGTATGCGTATCCAACCCTATGGACACCATGACCTACCTTATCCACAAGGTTTCAGGTCTCCCCAAAAACCGCATCATCGGCATGGGTGGTGCCCTCGACAGCAGCCGCTTCAAATATTATCTCAGCAAAGCCCTCGGCGCAAACCCCAACGAGGTTGAAGGTTTCGTGATCGGTGGCCACGGCGACACCACAATGATCCCCATGCGCCGCTATGCTACCCTCCGCGGTGTTCCCTGCGAGTCTCTCCTCGACAAGGAAACAATGGACAAGGTAGTTGCCGACACAATGGTGGGCGGTGCAACCCTCACAAAACTTCTCGGCACAAGCGCATGGTATGCTCCCGGTGCCGCTACAGCAGAAGTGGTTGAGGCTGTTATCCACGACCAGGATGCCATCATCCCCTGCTCCGCTCTTCTCGAAGGCGAATATGGAGAAAGCGACCTATGCATCGGTGTGCCCTGCGTGCTCGGCAAGGGTGGCATCAAGAAAATCATTGCCCTCGACCTCAACGACGAAGAAAAGGAACTCTTCGCCAAGAGCGCAGCTGCCGTCCTCAAGACCAACGCAGCCCTCCCCTGCTGATAACAGTCTAAAGTTTAGGGTTTAAGGTTTTATTTATCTAAGCCCTATACTCCAATAATAAAAGCCTCGCTGATTAGCGAGGCTTTTATCATTGAGTATCAATACAATTTCATTACAATGTGATGATTGTCAATGCATCAGGAGATATTCAACGAGCCATGCTATCACAGTGAGCACGGCAAAGACAATCGCTATCTTCTGCATCAGTTTTCCCGACTGCGGAATCATTATTCCTATCACCTCCGACATCAGCCATGAGAAAGCTGCCATGAAGAGTGTGAAACAGTCTATGAATGCCCACCACCCAAACTCACGTCTGAACCTGAATGTCAGGGCTATCATCACTATTATCAAAATCAGCGAAATCACTGACAGGAGTATATTGCGTCCTTTTTTTGTCATTACCGATATAGTTTTGCGGCGTGGCGAACGCCATTTTTGTCAATTATCAATGCTATATAAAATCCGTTGGGTTCCCCACCAAGATCCACAAACGCCGTGTTAGTATTGCGGAATTTCTTCTGGAATGCCATCCCTCCAGCCACATTGTATATAACGACGCGGTCAATCTCTTCAGAGAGTGTCAATGCGAAATGGCCGGCACCATTGGGGGTCACCACGGGTGCTTCCGGAACCTCTATGGCCTCTATAGCAGCTGGCGCGAATGCGTATTCCACCGGTTCTTCAATCTCAAAGTCAAATTCAGTTGCGTAGCGACGCACCATCCATATATCTTCCTTGTCATCAAAAGAAGCTGCATAATAATCTTCATTGTCAGGATTTCCGAATATATCTAACACCACATTGGGATACGTCACCCACTGCTCTATCGCGTCGGAAGGAATACGGCTGTCGAAGCGGATCATCTCGATATCACGTGCAAAATCTGTCAGAATCGATTTCACCATCGGTGTCATCTTTTCTTTATCAAATTTTTTATTCAGCGAGTAAGCAAGTATGGGAAACGCCTTATTGTCGGCCGATACAATCACAAAACCGCCGGCAGGAGAATTGAATACATAGAAGGGCGTGAAAAGCCTCTGGGTGGTCAGATCCTTGCCGTTATAAACATACGAGACCGGAGCCGTGACATAATGTCGCGACTCATTGAAGAAGTTTTGAGCCATAACCTTTGCCTGCTTCATGCTTATGGTCTCAGCTTCCGCAGTAAAAAAAACTGAAATGGCCCAAAATGCCAGGAATATATATTTCCATTGTCTCATACACATATATAACGCTTCTGCAATAATTTTAGTGTTACCGATTTTTTTATTTTATTTTGCACAAAGGATATTTTGGTGTGCAAGTATGCAAAATTATTGCAATATTTTTTTAAACATTGCAATTGCTTAATTTATAATAGTTTGATTAAAATTTAATTTTTTTTAACATTAAATTTGAGGCTTTTTTAGAAATAAAATTAGGCTGGAGGAATTAATTTTTCTAATTTTGAAACCGAAAAATAAAACGACGCAAAAACAAAACTATATAATGGAACAAACCCTTGTAATACTCAAACCATCAGCGATAGAACGTGGATTAGTAGGAGAAATAATCTCAAGAATCCAAAATAAAGGTTTGATTATCACCGCAATGAAAATGATGCAACTTGATGAGAAAATTCTCCGTGAGCACTACGCGCATCTGGTTGACAAACCATTCTTCCCCACCATTGTGGCTTCGATGACTGCATCTCCCGTGATTTGCATGGTATTAAAGGGTGTTGACGTGGTGGCCGTATTCCGCCAGATGACCGGTGTCACCAACGGCAGAAAAGCTGCTCCCGGCACTCTCCGCGGCGATTTCTGCATGAGCGGTTCCGTAAACATCATCCACGCTTCCGACAGTGTGGAAAACGCTCAAATAGAAATCAACCGATTCTTCAAACCAGAGGAAGTTTTCGACTATACCCCCGCTAATGTCGGTTTCCTTTATGCCGAAGACGAACTTTAAAATCACCAACCAATGAAACGAATTAATATTTTCCTTTGTTGCACTCTTCTTGCCGCTGCCGGATTTTCCTCAATGGCACAGAAAAAGGCTTCCCACGCAGCCGCACATAAGCAACTGCTCGCCAATGCCGCAGAGTCTTCAAAGGACCAGATAAAACTTATCGAGCAAAACACTTTTATAGACTTGCTCGAAAATGAACTTGAACCCGAACTTGACATCTATACTGAAGGCTGGAACTCAAAAAGCGTAAATCCTTTCAGAGAACAAGACGTTCCCGACACTCAGGTTATTGACGTCACCGGGTATGTGATGCCCCACTTGGGCATAATCACCTCTCCCTATGGTTATAGAAAGAGATTTGGCAGAATGCACAAAGGTGTCGACATTGGCATTAAGAGCAACGATACAATCCGCGCCGCTTTCGACGGAAAGGTGCGCCTGACAGCATACGAAGGCAAAGGATATGGCAACTACGTGATCGTGCGCCACCCCAACGGTCTTGAGACAGTATATGGCCACCTCAACAAGCATCTTGTAAAACCGGATGACGTAGTCCGTGCGGGAGATCCCATCGGCCTTGGTGGCAGCACCGGCAGAAGCACCGGCCCGCATCTCCATTTCGAGACTCGATTCATGGGCTATGCAATCAACCCAATGGCCATATTTGACTTTGCCAACCACACAACACATACCGACCAATACACTTTTTCAAAACAGACATATACCAAGGCCCGCAACTTTGCTCCTACAAAAAGTTCGCGCGAACTTGCAAAAGAGGATGCCAACACCTACAAGTCGAGCGACAAGGAAATCTCGACCTACGTCGTGAAGAAAGGCGACACGATCAACAAGATTGCCCGCGCCTACGGTATGTCGGCAACTTCTCTTAAGAAACTAAACGGACTTGGAGCCAATGATGTAATAAAGATTGGCCAGGAACTACGACTGAAATAAGAACTCATAAAATATAAAAAATAGTCACGCCAAATGGCGTGACTATTTTTTATCAGTGGATCGCCTGTGCATGCCGCCGACTGGCTCAGTTGCCGAAAGATTATGTTAATAACATTTCCGCCTTAAACCTTTAAATGGAGTTAAACGTTTTGATGTCATAAAGACCGAAACCTTATAAAACACAAAGTACTATGAAAGCATTATACATCATTTGTTACGCAATCGGGTGCATACTCCTGATCATCTCCTGTTTCACTGCAAGCGTTTCTATGACATGGTGGCTTGGTGGCATTGCCGTTCTCTTCCTCATCGGCGGTTGTGTATGTCAATTCCAAGTCGCGAAGGAAGCAAACCGGAAACGCTACATGTAACGAAAAAAGTCGCCCTGTGAGGCGACTTTTTCTTTTACACCAACAGTCTTTTAGCCTGCTCCAATGTCTCCGGTTTTCCTATATCTATAATAGTCATCCCCTGACAAAACACTCCGCCTATTCTCACATCACCCAAACACTCAAGGAAGAAATCCATTATCGGGAACTTCCCCGAGAATCCGTGCTGACGCATCTTCCCAAACACACTTGGCGACATAACATATATTCCGCTAAAAGCCAGCACTCTGTCTGACTCACAAATCTTCAGGTCTGCAGGACGAGTGGCTTCAGTCTTTAAATTCACCCAGCCATTCAAATTCATGTTGGAGTCAAAAACCAACTTTCTGTCGGTCGTTCTATCTGAAACCAGCAAGGTCACATCATTGCCAGACTCTACATGCCTGTCATAAAGATACTTCAAATCAGCATCCGACAATATATCCACGTTGTGCACAAGAAATTGTCTCGAGTCTTGCACCAAAAATTTTTCCGCATGTAGGATTCCTCCCCCTGTGTCAAGAAGACTCTCCGTCTCATCTGATATATGAATATTGCACCCTTCAACATTGCCTTTGTCTATATAATCTATTATCTGATCAGCAAAATGATGCACATTGATGGTCAGGTCATCAAAACCGATTCCTATCAACCGGTCTGCCACACGTTTCAACATCGGCACACCGGCAACCGGCACAAGTGCCTTCGGATGTTCTAAGGTCCAGGGCTTAAGTCTGGTGCCAAGTCCCGCACATAATATCATTGCTTTCATTCCCATTTCTCAATTCTCAATTCTCAATTATGATTGTTCTCTGTGAACCAGGGTGACATTCGCTTCGGGGAAAAGCTCTTTTAGATGCCGGGCTGTGGCCTCTGCACAATATACGGAACGGTGCTGTCCACCGGTGCACCCAAATCCTATTTGAAGATTCGAAAATCCACGCGACAGGTAGCGTTCCACAGCAGGGTCAGTCAAAGACCAAGCACCATTCAGAAACCTTTGCACCTCTCCCCTCTTCTCCAAAAATTTAACAACAGGCAGGTCTCGTCCTGTCAATGACTTATACTCCTTGTATCGCCCCGGATTGTGCATGGCTCGGCAGTCAAACATAAAGCCGCCACCATTTCCACTCATATCCTGCGGATAACCTTTCTTATATGAGAATGAAAACACCTCAACCCTGAGAGAATCAGAACTTTGATTGCCGATAAATCTCGAATCATTCACAAGAAGGCTACATACCCGTTTCATTTCCGGATACTTATCGATTGCTCCGTCGGATATCAACTCCATGAGATTTTTTACTGCTCCGGGAATAGACATTATGAAATGACTTCTATGCTGCACCAATCCCCGGAAACCGTATGCCCCCAACACCTGCAGCGTCCTAAACAGCACAATCATGCCTTTATACGACAGCATTAACTTGCTCTCTTCAGCATTATGACCACAAAACTCATCTGCATATCTTGTCAACATACGGTTTCTGAAATCGGATGAAAATCCGGCCCGTGCCTGCCACAACAGGGAAACAGCGTCATAAAGGGCAGGACCTCTTCTGCCACCTTGAAAGTCTATAAACACCGGCTTCTTCTCGCCAGTATCACTTGACAAACCAAAAGAATCTTCACTGCTTCTTTCGGCGATCATCACATTTCGGCTCTGACAATCGCGCATCATGAAACCCCAAAACCTTTGCGGAATACCTACGAGATCTTCGCAGAGCCTCTCAAAATCATCCTCCAAAAGTTGTTCGTCGAATATGACTCCTGATGGCTTGAGAAACTCATACTTGAAATAGTTTAAGTCCCACATCACCTGTCGCCTGCAAAATTCGCCGACCACAACATCATCTACCCATATCCTCTGTGGGGTTTTCTGGAGCTGCACAAGCTGGTCTATGGTCTCTCTTACAAGGCCATCCGAATCATTGCTGGCGAGAATGGAGAAAAGCGACGTGTCGCCAAGATCTTCCTGAAGATAGCAGCGGCCGATGTCGCTGCAGGCAAAAATCCGAGGAACAGAGCACCCGGCATCGTGAAAATCTCTTGCCAACTTCACAAAACATTTGGCCTCGACGGAATCTTCATCGTAAGTGCCTATACATGTCCCGGCACTTCCCCGAAGCCGAAAATAAATCCTGTCGCCACCAGCCTGAGGCAGACCAATAAATTCTACCGGTCCATCCGATCCGGTAGCAAAGCATTCTCTATATAATTTTTCTAACGCTATCTTTACTTCCAATTTCATAAAATATCTTTATTTGAGACCTATTTATGTTATAAAAGTATCAACTAAACTAAAACAATTACAAAATTAATCAATATTCACGATATTTTTTGCAAAAACATTTGCAATACTTGCGAGAATTAATTAATTTTGTAAGAAAATAGGCAAAGAAGCCAATTCGCGATGCAGAAATCTGCATCAGGCGACAAAATTTGAGAATAATTAAATTTAACCCGTAGTTTAAATATGGCAACTATCGACAATTACAATTTCGCCGGAAAAAAGGCGATTGTACGTGTAGACTTCAATGTGCCTCTCAATGAAGACGGCACCATCAGCGACGACACCCGTATCCGTGGTGCCCTCCCCACCCTCAAGAAAATCCTTTCCGATGGTGGAAGCCTTATCCTCATGAGCCACATGGGGAAACCCAAAGGCAAAGTAAACGCAAAACTCAGTCTCTCACAGATTCGCGAGGCTGTAGGCAAGGCTCTTGGCGTCGACGTAAAGTTCGCGCCCGACTGCGCAAAGGCCCAGGAAGAGGCTAAAAGCCTCAAGCCGGGAGAAGTGCTTCTTCTTGAAAACCTCCGCTTCTACCCCGAAGAGGAAGGCAAGCCAGTAGGCATCGACAAGGCAGATCCCGCCTATGAGGACGCCAAGAAGGAAATGAAGGCCCGCCAGAAGGAATTTGCAAAGACCCTGGCAAGCTACGCCGACGTTTACGTAAACGACGCTTTCGGCACCGCCCACCGCAAACATGCTTCCACAGCTGTCATAGCCGACTACTTCGATGCAGACCACAAGATGCTTGGCTATCTGATGGAAAAGGAAGTTCAGGCTGTCGACAACATACTCAAAGACATCAAGCGTCCTTTCACTGCCATCATGGGTGGCTCTAAAGTTTCCACCAAGATTGGTATCATCGAAAACCTTATGGACAAGGTTGACAACCTCATCCTCTGCGGCGGTATGACCTATACATTCGCAAAGGCTCAGGGTGGCAATGTCGGCAATTCCATTTGCGAGGAAGACAAACTCGACCTTGCCCTCGACATCATGAAGAAGGCCAAGGAAAAAGGCGTAAACCTCGTGCTTGGCTCCGACTGCGTGGCTGCTGACGCATTCAGCAACGATGCCAACATCCAGGTATGCTCTGCCATGGACATTCCTGCCGGTTGGGAAGGTCTCGACGCAGGTCCCAAGAGCATTGAGGCGTTCACTGCAGCTATCCTCCCTGCAAAGACTATCCTTTGGAATGGTCCCGCAGGCGTGTTTGAGATGGAGAAATTCACCACCGGCAGCCGTGCAATCGCAGAGGCTATAGCAGAAGCCACCAAGAATGGTGCATTCTCGCTTGTGGGTGGTGGCGATTCTGTGGCATGCGTCAACAAGTTCGGTCTTGCCGACCAAGTAAGCTACGTATCCACCGGTGGCGGCGCCCTTCTCGAAGCAATCGAGGGCAAGGTGCTCCCTGGCATAGCAGCAATCAAAGGTTAAACATAAAAATAATGGTTCGGAGTGGTTTCGCTCCACTCCGGACTTAACAATACAACTACCGGACCTTAAAATATCAAAGCCATAAAAATTTCAAATTTTAGGCACCATAACTCAATTTCATTAAAGTCATGATTGTCAATCTATTGACAATTTCGAAGAAAAAGTTCGAAAAAATATTAATAATTTTTGAATATTTTTTTCCAAATAAGATTTGTTTTTCTTGATATTTTTGGTAATTTTGCATTGTTAAGTGAAAACTATCCAGAGAAACGAACAAAAAAAGAAAGAAATTTCTAACATCTTTAATTAATAACAACCCAAACTAATTTAAATCTATGGCATCTAACGATTCCAAGACTCAGGCAGCTTCAGTGGCAGCCAAAGTCAAGAAAGAAGAGAAAATCTCTCAGGTTCGCGGCATCAAGAACGCGTTTCTTGTAATCCTCGCTTGCTTAGTGTGCGGCGTGTGCATCTTCCTGTTCCTCATGGGTAATCCCGCGAACTTCGAAGGCAACGACCCAGCCAACGGACACCCCCTCAACCTCGCAGGTACAGTCTATAAGGGCGGTTTCATCGTGCCTATCCTGATGACCCTTCTTCTTACTGTAATCACACTCTCCATCGAACGCTGGATCGCTCTTTCTTCTGCAAGCGGCAAGGGCAACACAGCAAAATTCGTTGCCAACATCAAGGCTGACCTCGCTGCCAACAACATCGACGGCGCCATGAAGCGTTGCAAGGACCAGAAAGGTAGCGTTGCTTCTGTAGTTTACAACACTCTCGTGAAGTACAAAGAAATGGACGCAAACACTGTCCTCAGCAAAGAGCAGAAACTTACCACACTCCGTAACGAGGTAGAAGAGGCTACAGCACTCGAGATGCCTTCACTCAGCCAGAATCTCCCGATCCTCGCTACTCTCACAACTCTTGGTACTCTCGTCGGTCTTCTCGGTACTGTGATGGGTATGATCAAATCATTCCAGGCTCTTGCCAGTTCAGGTTCTCCTGACTCAACTGAGTTGTCAACCGGTATCTCTGAGGCACTTGTGAACACCGCTTTCGGTATCGCAACCGGTGCATGCGCAGTAATCTCCTACAACTTCTTCACCAACAAGATCGACAACCTTTCCTACGCTATTGACGAAATCGGCTTCTCTATCGTAGCAACATTTGCCGCTACCCACTAATCCATTAGGATTCAGAGGTTAAGAAGATTTTATAATCCAACCGAAAAAGTTAAATAGCTAATATGGGAAGAGTAAAAATAGCAAAGAAAAGTACATTCATCGACATGACCGCGATGAGTGACGTGACGGTGCTGCTGCTTACCTTCTTCATGTTGACTTCAACTTTCCTTGCGAAGGAACCTACACAGGTCATCACCCCTGCTTCCGTGTCGGAAGAAAAGGTGCAGGAGACCAACTACGTGCAGATTCTTGTCAGCCCTGATGCAAAACGTGATGCACAGGGACGCGTGACAGAAGGAAAAGTTTGGCTCACTATGAACAACGACACTTCGAACAAATGGTCGAATGAAAAGATGAAAATCGCGTTGCTCGACAAAGTGACCGAAATCTATAATGAGTCGCATAAGAACCAATTGAGCTTTACACCTCAGCAAAAGCTGGCCTTCAGCAAACTTGGTGCTTTCGGAGTTCCCCTCGACCAATTGAGCGAATTCCTGAGCCTTGCCACCGAGTCCGAAGGCACTTCCAAAATGGACAAATGGCTACAGGGTCAAGACACCAATCCAAAACACGTCACCGGCATTCCGGTGGTCTGGAACCAGGATGAAAACCGTCCCGACGAATTCCAGATGTGGATGAAGGCCCTCCGCCAGACCGAAAATGAGAACCTCGCAGGGGCTATCAAAGACGGTACAGGTGTAGCTCTCAAGGCAGACCAGAACACATCTTTCGACATCGTACACATGGTTATGGACAACCTCCAGACCATCAGGATGAATAAGTTCACTCTACTTACATCACTTAAAGCAGGAGGAGACTAAAATGGCAGAAGTTCAGCAAAAAGAAGCTGGGGGCAAAAAGAAAAGCGCCCAGAAGAAAATGACAATTAGGGTAGACTTTACCCCGATGGTCGACATGAACATGTTGCTTATCACATTCTTCATGCTGTGTACGACCATGATTAAATCGCAGACCCTCAACATAGCACTCCCTTCCAATGAGAAAGTTCAGAACGAAGAGAACATGAGCCAGGCATCTGCCGACGAAGCAGTGACAATCATCATCGATGCAAAACGTAAAGCTGGCAGCTTTATCCCTGACACAATCAACGGTCAGGTTGTCAATGAGATTTACTACTACGATGGCAAGCCTTGCAATGGTGAGGCAATCCCGACAGCGGAAAACAACAACCTTCAGAAAGCAGATTTCGTAGGCTCAAAAGACGAATCGAAAGACATCCGCAAGATTATTCAGAAGCGCAACCAAGACGTATGGAAAAAGGTAGAACTTCTGAAGAAAGACTTCCGCGATGGCAAGATCACTCAGGAAGAGTTTAACGAAAAAGCCAAAGAGGTCCGCAAAGACGAGAATTTGAAGAAACCGGTGATTATCATCAAGTCAACCCCCGAAGCATCCTATGGAGCTCTCGTTGAAATGCTTGATGAGATGCAGATCAACTCAGTGTCAAAGTATCAGATCGACAACATGAGCCGCATGGACTCGACGATGCTTATTGAGTTCCAGAACCGCAATCGCTGATGTATGATTTATTAACCTTTAAGACTCTAAGAAAATGGCTAAAAGTAGTATAGATCTTACATCAAAAGAATGGCGCGACATAGTATTCGCCGACAAAAATAAAGAGTTTGGCGCATACGTGATGCGTTCGAATAGCGACTCTCGCCACAACAAGGCGTTCCTCTTCCTTCTCCTTGGACTCGTAGCCGTGATCGTGCTCACCATCGCATGGAGCAAATATAGCGACTATCGTTCGGAGAAAGCAGCAATCGAGGCTAAAATGCAGGCTGAAAAGATGCTCGCAGCCCAGATTGAGCAAATGGAAGAACCCGATGTTGAGGAAGAACCCGAACAGCAGAAAGTGGAAATTGAAATCCCCGAAGTTCCCCAGGAGGTACTTGCCACCGTACAGGTGACCCAGATTGCCATCGTGGACGAAGTTAAGAACGAGGTGATGGAAATGGAAGCTCAGCTTGAAGACAACACCGCCCGTGGTGTCGTAAACCAGGAAGGTTCCGACGACGCCGACAAGTTTAAGGCTGTTCAGGAAGCAGTCGTTGTCAAAGAACCGGAACCCGCTCCCAAAGAGGAGGAAATCTTCGTGGCTGTAGAACAGCAGGCAGAGTTCCCCGGCGGTATGGCGGCTCTTATGAAATGGCTCGGCACAAACATCCGCTATCCGGAAGCTGCACAGCAGAACGATGTTCAGGGTCGCGTGATTGTCAAGTTCGTCGTTGAGAAAGACGGTTCCGTATCTCAGGCTCAGATTGTGAAAGGTGTCGATAAAGACCTCGACAAGGAAGCACTCCGAGTTGTCAACAAGATGCCGAAGTGGCAGGCTGGTAAGAATAATGGTGTAGCCGTTCGTTCCTACTTCACCCTCCCGGTCAACTTCAAACTCCAGCAGCAGTAATTTCGCATTACTCAATATTGAGAAAGAATCCCGCTTCGTCAAGAAGCGGGATTTTTTTGTCGTAGCGATAAACTATAAGGGAAAATAAATGTTAAATAAGTAGAAAACATTATAAAACATAAAGTCATGAAAAATATAGATGATCCCCAGACCGGTCAACCGAAAGGTTACAGAATCGGCTTCAACATCTTCATGATGTTTGTCTACATAGTAGTAGGCGTTCTTTTCTTCACCGGGTTCTTCAATATAGACAACAAGGTGATTAGTTATTGTGTGGGTGGTCTTTTGGTTGCCTACGGTATCTGGCGCGGTGTGCGCGTTTACATCAATGAGAAAAACAGATGACGATTATGAAAAATACTACGAATCGGTCTCATCTGCTTAAGGCATTGTCGCTGGGAGTCATCCTGGCGGCTTTTGCTATTGCATGTAGCCCAATAAAGAGAGGAGAATATGCAGAGGGAAGCGGCACAATGTATTGCGACGACGGTTTCCGGCAGATTCTCCAGGAAGAGATTGAGGTGTTTGAATACCAGTATCCGGAAAGTGCCATCATACCATATTATGTGGATGAACAGACTGCCATGGACTCTCTGCTTGAAAACAAGACCCACCTCATAGTGACCACTCATGAATTGACCGAAGACCAGATCAAATACATCAAGGATAAATTCCGTCGCGTGGTGCGTCAGAGATGTATCGCAGTTGATGCCGTGGCAATGATTGTCAACAAAGACAACCCTGTCAGCCAACTCACCATGGAAGACATCAAGGGAATCATGGAAGGGAAGATCAACAAATGGAACCAGTTGGCGGTAGCCAACGACAATACCATAAAACTGGTGTTCGACAATCAGGGAAGTTCCACTGTCAGTTTCATGCGTGAGAAATTCCTTGAAAAGGATGGCAAGATTTCCGACAATCCCAATGCTTTTGCCCAGAAAGACAATGCCGAAGTGTTTGACATCGTAAAAAACGACAAGAATGCCATCGGAATCATCAGTGTGAGCTGGCTTGGATCAGATTTGAGCGAAGCCAAGAATGTCCCGGTCGACAAGAGAATGGAGGAGTATGCCGTTGAGAACGACACTATCGCCACCAATCTTACGACTGAAGTAAAGATCTTGAAGATTGCCAATCCGGTGAAGGAAAACGACTATTCATTGCAAGGATATATGCCATATCAGGCATACATCTACAGCGGTGAGTATCCCCTCTTCCGTAAGGTCTATATGATAAGCTCTGCTACCGGGAGCAGCGTGCTCAACAGCTTCTATCAGTTCTGCGGAGGCTTCATCGGACAGAAGATCATCTCCAAGACCGGCATCCTCCCCTACAAGATGTCCGCCCGCCTCGTCAACCTCCAATAGAACTAATGCGAACCACCATATTCTATCGTGCCTAAGGGACGCTTCACGCGTCCCTTTTTAATGTCTCAAAACACTTTACATAAAAATAAAGCAGAAGAAAAAGTGGGGGAGAGTTAAACTTAGGGCAAAAAAATTTGTCAAGAATGTAAAAAATCACTATATTTGCAGTTGGTTTTCGCAAGAACCCAAAATTTGACTTGCAAAAGACCGGCGAGAATTCAATCAGAAACAATAATCTTAAAATATATCGCAATGAAATTCAAATCTTTATTCGCAGCCGCATTCGTGGCTTTGGCTGTAAGTGCTTCTGCTCAGACCCATAAGGAGGGAGTCGAATACTACAAAGCCGACCAGCTCGACAACGCAAAGGAACTTCTCACCCGCAACTTCAACAATGCAGGTACCGACAAGGCCATTGCCAACTATTACCTTGGCCAAATAGCCCTCGACGAGAAGAAAAATGACGAGGCAAAGAATTATTTCGATGCCGGCGTTCAGGCTAACCCCGATTACGCATACAACTACATCGGCCTTGGCGCTCTATCTCTCAGAAACGGAGACTCAAAAGCAGCCGGCGACTACTTCAAGCAGGGAGAAAAACTCCTCGACAAGAAAGATGCTGAAGGTCAGATTGCAATAGCGCGTGCATACTATGAAGCCGATCCTACTGCCAATGCAAAGGAAATCGAAAAACGTCTTGCCAATGCTCGCAAGAAAAACATGAACGCACCTGAAATCTACATCTTCGAAGGCGACCAGAAGAAAGACCTCAAAGACTGGGGCGGCGCAGCCGGCAAATATGAGATGGCAAAAAGCTACGACCCCAATGCCACAGAGGCTTACGTGAAATATGCCAACCTTTACACCATGGTAAACCCTGAATATGCAGTAAAGATGCTTCAGGAACTCCTTTCCGTAAACCCCAACTCAGCACTTGGCCAGCGCGAGCTTGCAAATGCCTACTACAACAAGAAAGACTATGCAAACGCAGCTTCCGAATATGGCAAATACGTGCAGAACCCCAACCACTTCAAGCAGGACGAAGACCGCTATGCATTCCTTCTCTTCTATAGCCAGGACTTCCAGAAAGGCTACGACTATGCAAGCCAGCTTCTCGCTGCCAACCCCGGCAACTTTACAGCCCGCCGCTATCAGTTTATGAACGCTGCCAACATCCCCTCAATGGCCGACCAGCTCGTTCCTATGGCTGAGCAGCTTCTCGCAGCCCACAACGCCAACCCTGAGGCTAACAAGTTTGCCGCTATCGACTATACCCTTATCTCTGACGAGTTTAAGAATGCAAAACGTACCGATGAGGCTATTGCAGTGCTTGAGGAAGGTATGAAGGATATGCCCGAAAACGCCAACTTCAACAAGCAGCTTGCCATGACATATCTTGATGCAAACAACTTCTCGAAGGCATCCGACGCTTTCGAAGGCTACATTGCAAAGAGCGAGAAACCCGGCTTCAACGACTACAGCCAGCAGGCTATCTTCAGCTACTATGCAGGCGTAGAAAACAAACAGGACAATCCTGCAAAGGCCGAGGAATATTTCAAGAAGACAGCTGACTATACGGCAAAGATGCAGTCTGAACTTCCCGACAACTACAAGGCAAGCAAGATTCTTGGCGACATCGCCCTACAGCATGCCGCAAACGACGAAGAAGTAAAGTCGGCTGCATACCCGATGTATAGCCAGGCTGCAGACCTCATCGACAAGGCAAACGCTGCCGGCACAGACACCAGCCGCTATGCTGGCGATGCAAAGATCATCTACAACTACCTTGGCAACTACTATCTTGACCATAAAGACAATGCCAAGGCAAAGGAATACTTCACCAAGTATCTTCAGTATGACCCCAACAATGCAGACTACGCAAAATTCGTAGAAAGCATCAAAGTCGATTAATCCTACGCCCTCCACAGGAGACCGGTTTAGATATAACCGGGTACATCGAGCCTCAAGCTCAATGTACCCGGTCTTTTATATTCCAGACTTAACCTATTTCTTGAAAACATTTCTTGAAAAAGCTTCAACATTTTTTGTTTGTTTAGTAAATTTTAATTAATTTTGTCACTTAATGCCAAAGAATATGCTTTCGGCATTGGGATGGATTGACGATGGAGGAATGATAGAATTAGAATTAATCCATAATAAGACCATGGCAAAAGAAATTAAAATCAAGCGGGGCCTCGACATCCCACTCGAGGGTAAAGCCGAGGGAGCACCGAAGCCTTTAAAGGCAGATCTCATCGGCATCTGTCCCGACGACTACCCCGGTTATGCCTGGAAATGTGAGGTAAAACCGGGCGACACTGTTGCCGCTGGCACTCCCCTATTCCATGCAAAAGAAGCTGAATACCTCAAGTTGGTTTCCCCGATAGCCGGAACCGTAGAGGAAGTGCGTCGTGGCGACCGCCGCAAGATACTCGCAGTCACAGTGCGTCGCGAGGGAGATGAGACTTCCGGCTCTGTCTTTGCCGACACTATAGCCGACAAAATGAAACAAAGCGGACTCTGGGCTTTGATGCGCCAGAGACCATACGACATTGTTCCGGTTGGGAATGTCACCCCACGCGACATTTTTGTCACTGCATTTGACTCCTCCCCTCTCGCCGGGGATATATTGCCCTCTCATCTTAAAGATTATCTTGAGACCGGCTTGGAGGCACTCAAAACCCTGACAAGCGGGAAAGTATATCTCGCACAAAGACCGAATCAGGGTTTGCAAAGCAAATTTGCAGAGATTCTTGATGTGGAAGGTCCTCATCCAGCCGGCAATGTCGGCGTGCAGATTGCTGCCATAGCCCCTGTCAACAAAGGTGAGACCGTATGGGCACTCGATGCTGCAACTGCCGCAAGAATCGGTATGCTGGCTAAGGAAGGACACGCTGACTATTGTTGCGAAGTAGCGATCACGGGACCTTCTGCCGAAAAACCGATGAATGTGCTCACCGACATGGGTGCTGACCTTAAGCAATTGCTCAAAGGTGAACTGCCGGAGGGAGAACATACCCGCGTGATTTCCGGAAATGTACTGACCGGAGTCAAGGAATCGGCAGAAAATGGTTTCGTTCGTTATCCATACCGTCAGATTACATTGATTTCCGAAGGAGACAACGCTGATGAATTCATGGGATGGGCATCAATGGACCCGATGAAATTCAGCGTGAAACACACCTTCCCGGCTTTCCTCAGAGGTCTGGGCAAGAAATATAACTTCGACTCAAGAATAAGGGGTGGCCATCGCGCCATGATTCTCAGTGGAGAACTCGACAAGGTTTTCCCATTCGACATCTATCCGGAATATCTCATCAAAGCCATGATTGCCAAAGACTACGACAAGATGGAAAAACTTGGCATCTATGAAGTGGCGCCGGAGGATTTCGCCCTTCCCGAATTCGTGGATACCTCCAAAGAGGAACTCCAAAAACTAACGCGCGAGAGCCTCGAAGACCTTCGCAAGGACAGTTAAATCAAAATTGTTGCACAAATTTTGAAGTTTATAAGTTTAAAAGTTTAGTTCGACTGTAGCTTTGACCTATGAACTAAACCTAAACCCTAAACCCTAAACCAATCAAATGAGTAAATTAAAAGAAAAGATCGACAGTATAAAACCGCTGTTTGAGAAAGGGGGCAAATATCAGTCGCTCCACTCAGTCTTTGACGGTTTCTATACTTTCCTCTATACACCCAACGAGACATCAAAGTCAGGAGTCCACATCCATGACTCCAACGACTCAAAGCGCACCATGATCACCGTGGTGCTCGCACTCCTCCCCTGCTGCCTATTCGGAATATGGAACGTCGGCTACCAGCATCATCTTGCCACCGGAGAATGTGTCGGATTCTTCGAGCAATTCTTCTACGGACTTTGGGCAGTGCTTCCGCAAATACTGACCGCATATATTGTAGGTCTGGGCATTGAATTCATAGTGGCACAACTGCGCGGACATGAAATTCAGGAAGGATTCCTTGTTTCCGGTATCCTCATTCCCATGATATGCCCGGTCAGCACACCATGCTGGATGCTCGCTGTGGCAGTGGCCTTTGCAGTAATATTTGCCAAGGAGGTATTTGGAGGGACAGGCTACAACTTCCTCAACGTAGCCCTTGTGACCCGTGCATTCCTCTTCTTCGCATATCCTCAGAAGATGAGCGGCGACAGCGTTTTCGTCAGCCTTGGAGACTCAGTGCCGGTAGATGGATATTCCGGTGCTACTCCCCTTGGTCAACTCGCCACTGCAGCCGGCGATCAGGTGCAAATCACCGGAGTCAACGGTCTGCCTGTGGATTTCATGGACATCTTCTGGGGACTTATACCCGGAAGCTGGGGTGAAACTTCCACTTTCTGCATCCTTATCGGAGCTGTAATACTTCTCATCACCGGAATGGCAAGCTGGAAGATTATGCTTTCCGCACTTGTCGGTGGGTTTGGCATCGCATGGCTCGGAAATGCCTTCGCCAGTCCACTCTATCCGGTGACAATGGTTTGTCCCATTGAGCAACTTTGCCTCGGCGGCTTCATGTTTGCCATCGTATTTATGGCTACAGACCCCGTGACCAGTTGCCGTACCGAAACCGGCAAATGGATCTACGGCTTCTTAGTAGGAGCAGTAGCAATGACAATCCGTTTCTACAACACCGGTTATCCGGAAGGCGCGATGCTGGCAGTGCTTCTGATGAACTGCTTCGCACCGCTGATCGACTGGTGTGTGGTCAACAGCAATATCCGCCGCCGCATGAAACGGGTGGCAGCATAGCAATCCACAAGTATTAAAGCATAAAACATCAGATTATGAAGATTAATAAAGAAAGCAACCTATACACGGTGGTATATGCGGCGGTGCTTGTGGTAGTGGTGGGATTTGTGCTCGCCCTCGTATATCAGGCCATGCGTCCCGCCCAGTTGGAGAATATAGCCAACGACACCAAAAAGCAGATTCTCGCTGCTGCACTCATCTTCCCGGCAGGAGACGAGACCATCGGAAAACTCTACGATGAACATATCACCGACAGCTATTGCGTCAACAACAAAGGCGAGAAACTCGAAGGTGTTGATGCCATGGACGTGAGCATGGCAAATGAAGTCAAAAAACCGGCAGACGAACGTCAGCTTCCTGTGTTTGTGTGTGAGACAGTCAAGGGAGTGAAATATGTAGTGCCCGTGGCCGGTGCAGGTCTGTGGGGTCCCATCTGGGGCTACATAGCGATGGATGCCAACGGCAAAGATATCTATGGTGCCTATTTCGGACATCAGGGTGAAACTCCGGGACTTGGTGCGGAAATCGAAAAACCGGCTTTCAGCAGCCAGTTTGAAGGGAAACCGATATTCGGTGCCAACGGAGAGTTTGAGTCTGTATTGGTGGTGAAGAAAGGTCAGGAACCGGCCGACCGCGCTTACGTCAACGCAGTCAGCGGTGGCACGATCACGAGCCAGGGCGTTCAGAAGATGCTTGCCGAATCTCTTGAGCCTTACACCGCTTTTTTCAAAAACCTTGAAAATAAATAACCATGGGAAACATAAGAAAAAGAATCGAACCGCTGATCAATCCGCTGAGCAATGACAACCCTGTGATTGTCCAGATACTCGGTATCTGTTCGGCACTCGCAGTCACTGCCAAACTCCAGCCGGCTGTTGTCATGACAATATCCGTCATCGCCGTACTCGCTCTCTCAAACGTGATTATTTCACTGATGCGGAAAACCATCCCGACATCAATACGTATTATAGTGCAACTCGTCGTTGTGGCCGCCCTTGTGGTAATCGTGGATCAGGTGCTTAAGGCCTGGAACTATGAGGTCAGCAAACAGTTGTCGGTATTCATCGGGCTAATCATCACCAACTGTATCATCATGGGTCGACTTGAGGCATTCGCCCTCAACAACACACCTTTCAACTCATTCCTTGATGGAGTCGGTAATGGCTTAGGCTATGGCATAATCCTTGTGATTGTGGCATTCTTCCGCGAACTGTTAGGCAGCGGCACACTCTGGGGCTTCCAGGTAATTCCGCAGGCTCTATACGATCTCGGGTATCAGAACAACGGCATGATGATTCTGCCGCCTATGGCACTCATCACCGTGGCATGTATCATTTGGTTCCACAACCGCAAAGCCAAGTAATTCAAATTTCGCTTTGCGAAATTTGAAGTTTATAAGTTTATAAGTTTAGTTCTACAGAATTAATTCACCAATAACTAAACCCTAAACTCTAAACCCTAAACCGAATATGGAAAATCTAAATTTGTTTATACGGTCGATTTTCATCGACAACATGATATTCGCCTACTTCCTTGGCATGTGCAGTTTCCTGGCAGTATCCAAGAATGTCAAGACTGCATTCGGACTCGGAGTGGCCGTTACGTTTGTGCTCACCATAGCACTCCCCGTATGCTGGTGCATCAACCAATACATCCTCGTACCCGGAGCTCTTTCATGGCTTGGCCAGGAATATGTCAACACCGATCTCAGTTTCCTTGGTCTCATCATGTTTATCGCCGTGATTGCAGCTTTGGTTCAGATTCTTGAGATGGCAATCGAGAAATTCTCACCCTCCCTTTATGCAAGTCTGGGCATATTCCTTCCTCTTATTGCAGTAAACTGTGCCATCCTCGGTGCGGTACTCTTCATGCAGCAGCGTGAGTTTTCGAATGCATGGACAGCCACGGTATATGGCATCGGCTCCGGAGTAGGCTGGTTTCTTGCCATTGCAGCCCTTGCCGCCATCCGGGAAAGGCTCAATGAAAAAGCTATTCCGGCACCATTGCGTGGCACCGGCATCACATTTATCATCACAGGACTTATGGGCATTGCCTTCATGAGTTTCTTAGGCATTAAACTCTAATACGAAAAACTATGATTGAATGGCATAACGTAATGGCGGCGGCACTCATCTTCCTTGTGATAGTGCTTGTGCTGGTCGCTGTATTGCTTTTGGCAAAAGGATGGCTCGTGAAGAGTGGCGATGTCACCATCAGCATCAACAACGGACAAAAGGCTCTCGAAGCAAAAAGTGGCAAATCCCTACTGATGACCCTCAACGATGCCGGAGTGCACCTCTCATCAGCCTGCGGTGGCAAAGGATCATGCGGTCAATGTAAATGTCAGGTGGATGCCGGCGGTGGCGAAATGCTACCTACTGAGGCTGTACACTTCACACGCAAGGAAATCAAAGGCAACTGGCGACTTGGTTGCCAGGTGAAAGTGAAAAGCGACATGGAAATCCGCGTCAGCGAGGCAGCGCTCGATGTCAAGGAATGGGAATGCGAGGTGATCAGCAACAAGAATGTGGCCACCTTCATCAAGGAATTCATCGTGGCTCTCCCTCCGGGTGAGCACATGAAGTTTATTCCCGGCAGCTATGCCCAGATCCGTATCCCCAAATTCTCGATGGACTATGACAAGGATATCGACAAAAGCCTGATTGGAGACGAATACCTCCCCTCATGGGAGAAATTCGGACTATTCACCCTCAAATGCACCAACGACGAAGAGACAGTCCGCGCATACTCCATGGCAAACTATCCGGAGGAAGGCGACCGCATCATGCTCACAGTCAGAATTGCAACTCCACCATTTAAGCCGAAACCCCAGGTGGGATTTATGGATGTGCCGCCGGGTATCGCTTCCAGCTACATCTTCACTCTAAAACCTGGCGACAAGGTGATGATGTCCGGTCCCTACGGAGACTTCCACCCCATAGTGGATTCCAAGAAGGATATGATATGGGTAGGCGGTGGCGCCGGAATGGCACCGCTCCGTGCCCAGATTATGTGGATGACAAAGACACTTCACACCACCGACCGCAAGATGGATTATTTCTATGGCGCCCGTGCTCTCAACGAGGTGTTCTATCTCCAGGACTTCCTCGATCTTGAGAAGCAGTTCCCCAACTTCTATTTCCACCTTGCCCTCGACCGTCCTGATCCCGCAGCCGATGCCGCCGGTGTGAAATACACTCCCGGCTTCGTCCACAACGTGATGTATGAGACATATCTGAAGGATCATGATGCTCCTGAAGAAATCGAATACTACATGTGCGGTCCAGGCCCGATGAGCAACGCAGTCAACAAGATGCTCTACGACCTCGGTGTAGAACCGGAATCAATCCACTACGACAACTTCGGAGGATAAATCAATGCACAACCATTATCAATGCACAATGCATCATGCACAATGCACAATAAAGTTTGCCTTGTGTCAAATACCTCCAATAAACTAACCCCTAAACCCTAAACCCTAAACTCTAAACATTCGACAGTAATGAAAAGAGACAATGAAATTTTTGATATCATTGACCGCGAACACCTTCGCCAGCGTCGTGGTATCGAACTTATAGCAAGCGAAAACTTTGTCAGCGACGAAGTGATGCGGGCAATGGGTAGCTGCCTGACAAACAAATATGCCGAAGGCTACCCCGCAAAACGCTATTATGGCGGTTGCCAAGTAGTGGATGAGGCCGAAAACCTTGCCATCGAACGCGCCAAGAAACTGTTTGACGCAGAATGGGTCAACGTTCAGCCCCACTCGGGTGCACAGGCCAACATGGCCGTCTTCATGGCATGTCTGCAGCCCGGCGACAAATTCATGGGAATGGACCTGAGCCACGGCGGACACCTAAGCCACGGTAGCCCAGTAAACTTCTCCGGACTGGTATTTGAACCCATAAGCTACACCGTGAAAGAGGAAGACGGCAGAGTCAACTATGAGGAAATGGAAGAAAAGGCCCGTGCCGAACGTCCGAAACTCATCATAGCGGGTGCAAGCGCCTACAGCCGCGAATGGGATTATGCCCGCATCCGCAAACTCGCCGATGAAATCGGAGCCATCTTTATGGTAGATATGGCCCACCCCGCAGGTCTGATTGCCGCCGGTCTTCTTGAGAACCCTGTGAAACACGCCCATATCGTCACCACCACCACCCACAAGACCCTTCGTGGTCCCCGCGGCGGCATGATTCTGATGGGCAAAGACTTCGACAACCCATGGGGCAAAAAGACTCCAAAGGGTGAGATTAAGAAGATGTCTGCACTGCTCGACAGCGCGGTATTCCCGGGTGTCCAGGGAGGTCCGCTCGAACACGTGATTGCAGCAAAGGCTGTGGCCTTTGGAGAGGCTCTCCAACCTGAATGGAAAGAATATGCCCTTCAGGTGCAGAAAAATGCCAAAGTTTTGGCTGATGAACTTTCAAAAAGAGGTTACAAGATAATCTCCGGCGGAACTGATAACCACTGTATGCTCGTAGATCTTCGCACCAAATTCCCCGACATGAGCGGCAAGAAGGCTGAGCGCGTGCTTGTGGAAGCAGACATCACCGCCAACAAGAATATGGTGCCCTACGATTCCAGAAGTCCATTCTTGACTTCCGGCCTCCGCTTCGGAACTGCAGCCATCACAACCCGCGGAGCGAAGGAGGATCTTATGGTGAAAATTGCCGAACTCATCGACCGTGTGCTTTGCAACGCCGACAATGAGGAAGAAATCGCAGCCGTTCGCCTCGAAGTGAACTCCATCATGAATTCCTACCCAATGTTCGCATATTAAGTATGAAATATTTCATCACCGGCATCGGCACCGATGTCGGCAAAAGCTGGGCAACCGGTTGGCTCGCCAACCGGTTTGCCTTTGAAGGCAAGTCTGTCATTACCCAGAAATTCATCCAGACAGGCAATGTGGGAAGAAGCGAGGATATCGAGGTGCACCGAAAGATAATGGGTATTCCGATGACAGAGGAAGACCGATTGATGCTTACTGCACCTGAGATATTCTCATATCCTTGTTCGCCCGATCTCGCGTCTAAAATTGACAATAGAGAAATCGACTTCAAGGAAATTGAAGCTGCTTCTGAAGAACTCGAACGGCGATATGACGTGGTGCTTATAGAGGGAGCAGGGGGCATCATGGTGCCCCTTAAGGGAGAATACCTTACAATTGACTACATCAAGGATAAAAATCTTCCTACGGTGGTAGTCACCAACGGTCAACTTGGTTCGATCAACCATACCCTCCTTACCCTTGAGGCGATACGTCAGCGCGGAATAACACTTTCGGAAGTAATCTACAACCATTTCTTCGACAAAGACCCTACAATCTGCGCCGACACGATAGCCTATCTGAGAAAATATCTCTCCTGTCACTTCCCCACTGCGGAATTTTCCGAGATGGACTAATTTTATGTTGTAAAACATAAAAACTGAAAAAATGCACAAAATTCAACCCATTTTTTAGCAAACTGCACTGGATTTTATATGTTATGCAACATATTTGTGTCATTTTGTCAAAAAATATTTGGAGATTCAAAAAATATACACTAAATTTGCACTCGGAATCTAAACAATCTTTTTACCTTAAGATTTTTTACCTGTAGAAACTCATAAAAGAGCCCGGCCGCGGTGGTTAGGCTCTTTTTTTAATGAGAATTGGGAATTGAGAATTGAGAATTATTGTCGATTTGTGTGTTTTTGTAATTTTTTGTAAATTTGCAACTGAATTCTCCCTCCCCAATAAAATAAACCTATAAACCCATAAACCTATAAACCTTAAATTCAGCAACGCAGAATTTAATCATGCACGACAATTTCGACATAGAGCATCTATGGCATCCATACACATCCACCCATAATCCACTTCCGACCTACAAAGTGGATCATGCAGATGGAGCCATCATCACCCTTGAAGATGGCCGCGAACTAATCGACGGCATGTCTTCCTGGTGGTGTGTAATCCACGGCTATAACCATCCGGTTCTAAATGAGTCCATCGAGCAACAAATCCACAAGATGAGTCATGTCATGTTTGGAGGATTCACCCACGAGCCGGCCATTGAACTTGGCAAACTGCTCCTTGACATTCTGCCACCATCGATGAACCGCATATTCTATGCCGACTCCGGCAGCGTGGCCACTGAGGTAGCAATGAAAATGGCGGTGCAGGCTCAAAACAATCCAAAGAGGACAAACTTCGCAACCATAAAATCAGGTTATCACGGCGACACCTGGAATGCAATGTCGGTCTGCGACCCTGTGACCGGTATGCACGGTGCATTCGGACCATCTCTTCCGGTCAGATTCTTTGCCGAATCTCCCCAATGCGGATTCCACGACGAATGGGATCCGTCCGACTTCGACTCGATGCATGAAATCCTTGAGAAAAATGGAGATAGCATTGCAGCTGTGATTCTCGAACCGATAGTGCAGGGTGCCGGAGGAATGAGGTTCTATCACCCTCAATATCTGCGGGAACTCAGAAAAATATGTGATGAAAAGGGTATTCTCCTAATTTTTGATGAAATAGCAACCGGCTTCGGACGCACCGGAAAACTCTTTGCATGGGAACATGCCGGAGTTGAACCCGACATCATGCTGATTGGGAAAGCTATCACCGGCGGCTATATGACATTCTCCGCAGTTGCCACTTCGGAAAAAGTTGCTGAAATGATTTCATCAAGCGACGCCGGATGCATAATGCACGGCCCAACGTTCATGGGTAATCCTCTTGCCTGTGCGGTGGCATTGGCAAGCATTCGTCTGCTGCTGAAAAGTCCCTGGCACAAGAGAATTCAGGAGATAGAGACTATTCTTCGGGAAGAACTCTCACCTGCGGCATCGCTACCGTTCGTGAAGGAGGTGCGCGTGCTGGGAGGCATCGGAGTAATCGAACTGCATGAATACATCACCTGGCTTGGGGAATTTCAGAAGATGTGTGTGGAAGAAGGGGTTTGGATACGTCCTTTTGCCCACAACGCATATCTTATGCCTCCTTATCTTGCAGTTTCCGATGACCAGGTTCGTTATCTTGCCCGAACCCTCATCAAAATCTTAAAACGAATCCACCACCATAATTGTTAATCCTTTAGAGTCCCCAACGACCCTAACCCCTAACTCTTAACTCTTAACTCTTAACATGACCATCGAAGAAAAAAACGCCGAAGAACTCCGCGTCACAGAAAAGGCTATAGAGATGCTCCGCACTGTCTATGATCCGGAGATACCGGTCAATGTCTATGACCTTGGTCTTATCTATAAGATAGACTACGACGTTGATGAAAAGACCCTTCACGTCGACATGACACTGACAGCCCCAAGTTGCCCGGCAGCAGACTTCATCCTTGAAGACGTGCGCCAGAAGCTTGTCAGCATAAAAGGACCGGAGAAAGTGGATCTCCGCCTTGTATTTGAACCCATCTGGGACCAATCAATGATGTCGGAAGAGGCAAAACTCGAACTCGGCTTCCTCTAACCCCAGACAAAATTATTAAACCCTAAACCATTCAAATTGCATACCTACTTCCTCAGCGACATGCATCTTGGTGCGCCTTACTTCGCGGACTCCCGCGAAGCGGAAATCCGTGTGGTGAAATTTCTCGATTCCATCAAGGATGATGCAGAGGCAATTTATCTTCTTGGGGATGTACTCGACTATTGGTATGAATATCGATATGTCGTGCCTCGCGGTTTTGTAAGGTTCTTTGGAAAACTTGCCGAACTATCAGATTCCGGAATCAAAATAACATGGATCATCGGCAACCACGACATCTGGATTTTCGACTACATTCCAAATGAACTGGGAATAAGAGTCATCGATGGTTCGCTCATCGAGGAAATATATGGGCAAAAGGTGTATATGGCCCATGGCGACGGCGTGGGTCGCCAACCATTGAGATTCAGATTCATCCGGTCTCTCTTCCGTTCGAAAGTATGTCAGTTTTTTTACTCCGGCATACATCCCCGCTGGACCATTCCTTTCGCATATTCCTGGAGCCGACACAGCCGTGCCACCGGCCGTGAACCTGGCCAGGACTGGCATCCACTTCTTGAAAACCTGACTGATTTTTCAAAAGAATATCTTAATGAACACCCTGATATCCGGCATTTCATCTATGGACATCTTCACATACTCAGGCAAGAAAAACTGACTGACAATTGCGACCTCACCGTTTTGGGCGACTGGATTAGCAATTTCTCCTACGCCACCCTTTCAGAAGATGGTGTTCTCACAATGCATCGAGCACTCGCTGCAGATCTGCCTTAGAGAGACCTGCCGAAAGAGAAAGACGGATTCTCTCTCCGCCTGCCGGCACCGTAGGTCGCTTTATTGGCAACGCATCCACCCCGGCATTGCGCAGTTTTTCTGCCATTTCAATAGCCCCTTGAGCACTTCCGGCATGAATTGGAATGATATGACTCTCGCTTATGCATTTAGTACCGGTGATTTTCTCAACTTCTCCACGAAACCACTCCGACAACTGGCTTAAATATTGTCTTTCCTCATTCATGGTGAGCAATTTCTCAATCATCAGTTGATTCCATGCGACCATTGCCGGGGGTATGGCCGTAGAGAATATAAAACTTCTTGCCGAATTGAGGAGATAATCATGCAAAGTCTTCGATGTGGCAATAAAAGCGCCACTCCCGGCAGCCGCCTTTCCAAGCGTACCGACGATTATATCGACATCATCTATCACTCCCATCTGCTCCGCTAATCCAAGCCCTTTTTCTCCATAGACACCAAACGCATGCGCCTCATCCAAATAGAGCAATACATTTGGATAATCATTCTTGAGTTGAATCAACTCCTTCAAGGGAGCAAAATCCCCATCCATGCTGAAGACCGACTCTGTTACAACCACAATCTGACGGTAGTCGGCTGAATTCTTATCCAAAATGCGGCGCAGCATCTGCATGTCGTTATGGGCAAACCTTAAATTATCACCTTTCCCGAGTCTGATGCCATCTATCATGGAGGCATGGGCAAGCTTGTCGCTAACTATCAACACACCAGACACCGACAGCGCAGAAAGCGCACCCACATTGGCGTGATAGCCGGAATTGAACAGTAAAGTTTTCTTTGAATATAATTCATCGAGTTTTGATTCAAGACCGTTATGATTTTTTTGCCAACGCTGAAGCAATCGCGAAGCGGAGGCAGACATTGGAGCAGCTGAAAACCGACAACGAAATTCATCCTGAAATTCAGAGAACCTCGCTCCGAGGCCCATATAGTCATTGCTGATAAGGTCAATACCTATCATCTCTTTAGGTATCGACCTTAGCCTGTTCTCATCCTTTAATCCCTCCAGTATCTCATCATATACCATATCTTTCTATTTTTTCCCCTTCATATCTTCCTCCCGCTCTCTTCGCAATTTCTCTCTTCGCTTGAGGAAAAATGACAAGGCAACCAACACTATCAACTCAGCACCGACAGTACACCAGAATCTTACTGATTCTCCAGCTTTCAGAAGGTCTATTCCGAAATAGAATGTCATGAAAAGAAAATAGACAGCCAAAAGCAGCGGCAACCATATATATTTACTCTTCCTCATGTGCGGTTTCTTCTATTTGATAAGGTGATTGATCAGGATTGAATTTTTCATCTCTCAGATAAGTATAGATTTGGATGCAGGCAAGGGCATCGAGCGAAGCGTATTGCTTCTGTGCATCAGTGAGGGTATCCGCCTCCCAATTCGTAAGCCTCTGGTTTTTCGTAAGGCGATGGCCGAACAATATGCCATATAATTTGGTCAAACTTTTATCCACAATATGCCAGTTGGCCACATAATTTTGCAATTCCACAAACCCCGCCGGGGAAATTTTCCAAACTTTATTGAGATTGCGGAAATCATCATGCGTAGAAAGCCCAATTTTCTTTTTCGTTTCATCCTGCAAAAGACCTTTCAGGCTCTCCGGCATCCCTATTTTGTTCAATCTGAATAGATAACTCGTGTCAAGAGTGGCAAGTTGAAGGAGAGCCACCTGAAAACTCTGACCCTTTTTAAAAGAAGGGCGCGTCTCGGTGTCAAAGCCTATCAAGTCGGCCTCTTTCAATTCTGAAACAGCCGTCTCAACATCATCAGCTTTTTCTATGACCTTTATATTTCCTTTAAAATGAGCTGCGGGAAGACTCGCAAGCTGTTGTTTCGATATCGATATATTCATTGCGATCAATCATCATGTTCTGCGACCAAAAAAAGGTCACAACGCCAAATCCAATGCAAAATTACAACATTTTTTTGACATCTTCAATTATTTTATTAACTTTGCAATCGCTATTGGCGTTATATTATTGTGGAAGTAAATTTCGCCATACGATTCCACCATATTTGAGTCAATAAAAACTGAACAATAACCATTAATTTTCGCTTGGCGGAAATTATACAAAAAAATACCAATTATGAAGACATTCAAGAAAGCACTGCTCGTGGCCTTGGTTGCCATCTTCTCTTGCGGATACGCATCCGCCGATTTCCGTTGGGGTATCAAGGCAGGTCTCAACTTCAGCAACCTGAACCTAAAAAATTTCAGCAGTTCTATTGAAGATCCAGGCAACCGCACGGGTTGGCAGGCTGGTCTGATGGCCGAGTTCACGATTCCTATTGTCAACATCGGAGCTGACGCATCTCTGCTCTATATGCGTCAGAATGTTGACAATAATGTAACCGATGATTGCTATGCAAACAAGAATTTCATCGACTTACCCATCAACCTTAAGTGGAAAATCGGACTTCCGGTTGTTGGAAAAATAATTTCCCCAATAATCTATACGGGTCCAGACTTTTTGTTTGCATGCAACAAACAAATAATCAAAGACTTCCAATCAAAG
The DNA here is from genome assembly GCA_964388725.1 of uncultured Sangeribacter sp. Taxonomy (GTDB): domain Bacteria; phylum Bacteroidota; class Bacteroidia; order Bacteroidales; family Muribaculaceae; genus Lepagella. Next base: position 30,979 of record CAYMBR010000006.1, read on the forward strand.
ACTTGCGAAGTGGGTTGGAACGTAGGAATCGGGCTGCAACTCGTAAACCACCTTCAGGTCACTGGCGGTTATTGCTTTGGTCTCAATGGGGTGGCTAAATATACAGGCGTTGATGCCGTTGACTACAAGGTTAAGAAAAATTATTGGAGCGTTTCAGCAGCTTATCTTTTCTAAGAAATGATGAAAAAACTTGTCTTGGTCCTAATGGCCATCGTGGTTGGACTTAGTGCCAATGCAGAACTCCGTTGGGGGCCAACTGCAAGCGTAAATTTTAACACTCTTCACTGGAAAGAACCGCTTCTCGAAACTCATCTTCAGACCGGTTTTGATGCCGGAATAATGACAGAAATTATGATTCCCGGTATCGGGTTTGGTGTCGATGCCGCCCTGACCTACGGTATGCGGCGCACGAAAGTGAACTACGGTGAATGGGAAGCATGGAGCAGCCAGGGATTTGGAAATGAAAACGTAGTGCTTCACACTGTCAACATTCCACTCCATCTTCGCTTCAAATACACACGCCTTGAAGGTCTTGAGGAGACTATCGCTCCACTTGCCTTTGCCGGACCCATGTTTCAGTTCAACGTTGGCAACAACTGCAAAGCCCTCGAGCAACCTGCCAGTTCCGTTGCCCTCGACTTCGGCCTCGGATGCGAGTTATTGCAGAAATATCAGATTTCTGTAGGCTATCTTTGGGGGCTTAGCTATAGCGCAAGAACCAAAATCCTTGAAAACCTCTCTGGAAGATCCGATGGGTTCAGAATCAATCTCGCAGTTTTATTCTAAAAACAGCCGAATGAAAATCGAATATATCAAACGAGGCGCGGCAACGCGCCTCATTCTTATATTTGCCGGATGGTCGACAGACTCTCGATTCTACGAGAATTGCGTCATCAATGGTTGGGACACGGCCATAGTGTCTGACTATACAGAAATGACATTGCCGGAGATTCCCCGGCAATATACCACCATATACATATTCGCATATTCTCTCGGCGTTTGGACCGCTACTTTTTCCAATATAAAAGCCACCGCCAACGTGGCTATCTGCGGCACACCCATGCCAATATCCAACGATTTCGGCATACCTGAATCTATCTTTAAGGCCACTGCTGATGGACTTTCAGACAAGACCCTTGCCAAATTCCATCTTCGCATGGCGGGCTCAAGGCAAAAAAATGAGCAAATGAAAGCAATTCTGCCGGAATCGCCCGACATTCCTCATCTGAAAGAGGAATTATACTCAATCATTCACTATGCTGAAAATAAAAAAGGCAACAGTTTCCAATGGAACCGTGCCTACATTGCGGATGCCGACAACGTAATCCCAACTTCCAATCAAATGAGATACTGGGGGAAATGCAAAGCTACGGAAACAATATGCATCCCGTCTGCTCATTTTGCCGATATCGCTTCAATCATTCGCCAATGTATCCCCGACCCGGATTCTATTGCTGAAGGATTCGCACATGCTGTAGCCACATATCGGAAATATGCCACTGTGCAGTCTCAAATCTGTTTAAGGATTGGAGAAATTCTAAAATCAAGGTTTTCAAGTGCAAACAATCATGTAGATTCCCTTCTCGAAATAGGTCCGGGTAAAGGATTGCTCACTGATGAATGGAGCAAATACATCAAGCCGGCAATGGCCACATACGTGGACTTATATCAAATGAGTCTCTTCAAAAAGGCTACTGAAGAAAGATACATTATAAGGGATGCCGAGCAATGGATCGAATCCTCTGATGATAAGTTTGATGTCATCCTCAGTGCATCTGCAATTCAGTGGTTTGCCAATCCAATTCGCTTTCTCAAAATTCTACGCAACCACCTAAATTCTGGAGGCATCGCAATAATATCTACATTCACAAAAGGGAATCTCCGCGAACTTGATGCCTTACGACCATCACCCATAATATACCGTTCGGTGGAAGAATATGAATCTATAGAGGGATCCGAGGTAGAGCATTGGGAAACCATTTTGCAATTTAAATCATCGAGAAATATGCTCATCCATCTAAAAAGGACAGGTGTAAAACCCTCTACCCCTCACAGACGTTCTAATAATGTAAGCCCTCTCCAATTATCCTCTTATCCTACCCATCTCACCTACACACCTCTCATCCTCACCATAACCAATAACCCATAACCCATATCAACAATGAAAATAGGCGACAAATTCCCCGACATCCTTGGCCTCGATGCCAATGGCAAGGAAGTAAAACTAAGCGACTATCCCGGCAAGAAATTCGTTGTTTACTTTTATCCGAAAGACAACACTCCCGGCTGCTCAGCAGAGGCTTGCAGCCTTAACGACGGTCTCGACCGCCTGGCAGAGGCCGGCTATCAGATAATCGGAGTCAGCAAAGACTCCGCAGCCAGTCACCAGAAATTCATCGACAAGTTCTCTCTTAAATTTCCTCTCGTAGCTGACACCGACACCACACTCTGCCAACTCGCCGGAGTATGGCAAAAGAAAAAGATGGCCGGCAAGGAATACATGGGCATTGTCCGCACCACGTTTCTTCTCGCACCGGACGGCACTGTAGAGCAAATCATCCCGAAGGTAAACACCAAGGCAGCCGCCGACCAAATCCTCTCCCTAATTTCCACAGAATCTTAATATGGAAACCTCGGCTTTAGCCGAGATCCCTACATTCATTCCTAAAACTCTGACCATGAAAAAACTTATTTGCTTTACCATTGCATTGCTGACAGCTTTCGCTGCCGGCAATATCTATGCCCAGCAGGCTCTTGGCAGCAGAGCAGAACTTAAGTCGCCTGAAATCAATCCCGACAAGACAGTAACATTCCGTCTTCGCGCTCCTAAGGCTGAAAATGTAATGGTAATTGGTGATTGTGTCCCGGATTGGAATGCTCCCATGATTATGACCGCCGACTCAATTTGGGAGTACACCACTGCCCCACTACCTTCGGAACTCTACATGTACAATTTTGTGGTGGATGGTCTAAAAGTCACTGACCCAAGCAACGTGTATCAAAACCGCGACATTGCCAACATATTCAATATCTTCATCGTAGAAGATGATACCGATGCCAACGCTCCAGGCAATCTCTACAAGGTGCAAAACGTCAAACATGGATCTGTGCATAAGGTGTGGTACGACAGTGAGATGATGGACCTACAGCGTCGCATGACAGTCTATACCCCAGCCGGATACGAAACGTCTGACAAAAGATACCCGGTGCTTTATCTTCTTCATGGCATGGGTGGCGACGAAAATGCCTGGAGCGAACTTGGCAGGTCCATTCAGATTCTCGACAATTTGATTGCCGCGGGCGAAATAGAGCCGATGATTGTGGTCATGCCAAATGGTAATGCCGGTCTTGAGGCGGCCCCCGGGGAGTCATCATTGGGAATGGCACAGCCCTTCACCAACCTTCCTAAATCCAAGGCCTCTTTCACCGAGCATTTCCCCGAAATAGTGGATTACGTAGATAGAAACTATCGGACTAAAGCCGACAAAAACGGACGTGCCATAACCGGCCTTTCGATGGGTGGGGGTCATTCATACGAAATCTCAAAGAATAATCCCGACATGTTTGACTACATCGGGCTCTTCTCCGCAGCTGTCAGAATGCCTGGAGAAAACAGACCCGACATGAAAGACAATGCAAGCATAGAAGCACTCAAAACCCTATTTGCCAAGAATCCACAGCTCTACTACATTGCAATAGGCAAGGATGACTTCCTTCTGAATCTCAATAATGAGTATCGCAATATTCTCGATGGCATCGGTGCAAAATATGTCTATATCGAAAGCGACGGTGGTCATATCTGGCGCAATTGGCGCGACTATCTTACCGATTTTCTACCACGCCTCTTCAAATAATCCATCCACGGCATTGGGCATCATCACACCGGATCCACGTCATAGTGAATCAGCGAGGACTTGATCTGGGGAGCGGGTGCAAGGTTTTCATATACCTGTCGCAATAGTGTCTTCACCTTCTTCATTGAAGCCTGCGACTCTACCTTAAGCATTATCTGCTGCAGATACCAAGTATTGACCCGCGAAACAAACGGTTTTTCAGGGCCTAAGACACGGTTGCCAAGAACCTGCCTGAGTGCCATGGTCAGCATCACTGCCGCCGCATCGCATGTGGCGGCATCTTTGTTTCTCACAAAGACATTGATGATTTTGGTGAAGGGAGGATAGCCATATCTTTGGCGATTTGTCAGTTCTTCCTCATAATACGATTTGTAATCGTGGTTTTTCACATGCTCGAGCACCGGTTCCTCTGTTTTTGTGGTCTGGATCAACACTTTCCCTGGTTCCTGACGCCTTCCCGCACGTCCGGCCACCTGCTCCAGCATATTGAATGCCCTTTCCGTGCTCCTGAAATCGGGAAAATTCAGCAATGTATCGGCATTAAGCACACCGACCACTTTCACTTTCTCGAAATCGAGGCCTTTGGAAATCATCTGGGTGCCTACAAGTATGTCGGTCCTATGATCGGCAAACTCCTCAATCAGTTCCTGATATGCCAGTTTGTTGCGCGTGGTGTCAAGATCCATACGCGACACCTTCTTGCCGGGAAACTCCTCCTGAATCTCCTCCGCTATCCGCTCAGTGCCATATCCATACTTGTCGATGGTGTTCTCTCGACATGCCGGGCACACATTGGGAAGTGTCTGAGTGGCCCCACAGTAATGACACCGCAGCAACTGGCTTCCCTTGTGATAGACCATGCTCACATCGCAGTTTGGGCATTTCGGGCTCCACCCGCAGGTGTGGCATACCACAACGGGGGCAAATCCCCGCCGGTTTTGAAACATTATGGCCTGCCATCCGCTGTCGAGTGCTTCGCGTGTCGCCTTGCGCAACGGAGTGGAGAGAATCCCTTTCACACTTTTCTGCTTGCGCATCTCCTTCATGTCGATGATCTCAACGTCGGGCATCTGTGCTCCCTCATATCTTTCCGTCAAAGTGACAAGACCATATTTTCCATTCGTAGCCTTCCAGTATGTCTCAATCGAAGGTGTCGCGGATCCAAACAGCGTCTTTGCACCATGCATCGATGCAAGGACTGTGGCCGCATCGCGTGCATTATAACGCGGAGCCGGGTCAAACTGCTTGTAGGACGCCTCATGTTCCTCATCCACTATTATCAGCCCAAGGCGAGCAAAAGGAAGAAACACGCTGCTTCTTACTCCAAGCACCACCATCGGTTCGTTGGAATTCAGCAGACGGTTCCAGATGTCCACCCTCTCACTGTCGGAAAATTTCGAGTGATAAATAAGCAGACGGTTGCCAAACACCTTCTTTAGCCTGTCGGTCAATTGGGTGGTCAACGAGATTTCCGGCACAAGGTAAAGCACCTGATTCCCCCGCTGAAGCACTTCCTTGATTAGGTCGCAATATATTTCTGTCTTTCCGGATCCGGTCACACCATGAAGCAAGGTAATGGCATGGTCTCTGAATGAATCCCGAATCTCTTTGGCTGCCTGGGTCTGAAGGGGCGACAGGGCTATTTCTTTCAGCGATGACTCATCCGACGTGTCAAACCTATTGATTTTTTCTTTATAAATTTCAAGGATACCCTTGTCTGCAACCGCTTTAAGCACTGCCGGAGATACACCACTCACTTTCAGCAACGAATCTCTTTCTACTGATTGCAACTCCTCATTGCGCTGCAAAAATTTTGACAGGTCAAGATATGCAAGAAGCACCGACTGCTGCTGACGGCTGCGCGATGTCATGTCGAAAAACTCGTTTACTTTCTCCTGATTTCCTCTGTCGCAAAGAATGCGTACTTTCGTGACGGTCTTGGGGCGATATTTCTCCACAATTTTCTCATCTACCCTGACAACTCCCATAGCGAGCAGGGCATTGACGTGAGGAGCCACATTCTTTATGCCGGTTGTCTTTTCAAGTCCGGCAAGTGAGTCTTTGCCGGAGTGCTGGAGGGCGGCCACGATCATCGATTGTCTTTCTGTGAGCCGAACACCATCATCTCCCTCCATTTCCGGGTTTAGGGTTACGATACTCTCGCTTTCCAATTTAAGACCCGTAGGAATGGCAGCCTTCATCACGTCGCCCATGCTGCAGAGATAATAGTCCGAAATCCATTCCCAGAATTTCAACTGAGGATATCGGAGTGCCGGACGCGAATCAAGAACAGCCATAATCTTCTTCACCTCATAGTTTTGCGGTGGTCGCTGGTCCAGACCTGCCACAATGGCGGTATAGTATTTCTTTCTGCCAAACTGCACAAGCACACGAGTGCCAAGACCGATACTCTGCCGAATATCGTCCGGAACCTCGTAGGTGAATTTTTCCTGTATTGGGAGCGGAAGTATTACTTGAATCAACATAACAATGCAAAATTAACGATTTTTATTCACATCTACACACAGACACGAACAAAAATCGCCAATTTTATCTTGTGTTGAAAATTTATTTGCAATGACGACTATTCCGGCACATAGATGATATCGCCATTTTCGAGTTCGTAGGCGATCCCTACGCGTTTTCCTTTGTTGCCGGATTGGCTATCATCCTCCGAGGGTGTATATCGGTTGATCTTGTCTCCCTCTTTGGTGATTATCTCCATGTTTTCCTTTCCGGGATTTTTCACCATAGTGAAATCTTCCTGCGAAAACATCTCGGTCATGTCGTAGCGGCTTACAAGCGCCACCATCAGCGCAACAGCAAAAACCATTGCCACGTCGAATAGATTGCTGACAACGCTCATAGGGTCCGTATCCTCTCCCTTTCCAATCAATCTGCGTCTTCTCATACTTTCTAAGAGTTAAGAGTTGAGTATGCAGGTTGATTTGGAGAGGTCTGCGAGATATTCGAGCATGGTAATGTCTCTGACAGACCATCTTTCACGCGCCTGTTGTGTCACAAAACCGATGGCACTGACCACAAGTCCGACTACAGTGGTGGCAAAAGCCACCTGCATATTGTAGGCCATAGAGGCGATGTCGCCAGTTGCAAGGCCAACCAATGCCGGTCCCATCGGAATCAAAGTACCCATCAGACCAAGGATTGGACCCATCTTTGTCAGCACCTTTGAAGTTGCTATTTGTTTCGATGCATCCAGTTCGCATTCTGAAAGCAACAGTTCCAGTTTTGCTCCATTGCCCTTGGCAGCCACAATCTCCTTGGCGTATGCACTCAGCAGGGTTTTAGGTTTTTCCGGCAAACTGAGTGCAAATTCAGCATATGATTCCGTGTTCAGTTTTGCAATCTTGTCCTGCATCGGCACTGTCAGTTTCTTCACCTGCATATATTGTCCGAAGAAACTACCGATAAGAATCAAAGATCTGATGAAGAAGAAAATCAAGAGGACTATCACCGGCACAAGCAATCCGGTCGAAATCCAATAGAGTATATTAGATATGATATTCATGATATATAAGTTTTATTTCAATTTTGTCAGGATGTCATATTGTCATATTGTCATATTGTCATATTGTCAAGATGTCAAAATGTCAAGATGTCAAGATGTCAATGTCATTTTTAATTTTTAATTTTTAATTTTTAATTTTCTCTTGGAAATCAGGTATCCGCAGGAAGCGCCTGCGAGCAGAATCAGCATTATGGTCAGAAGCGGAAGCCACTCCACTTCATTTGTCCCGGCTACAGCGGTCCGCCCGTTGACCGTAGCCACCACACCAAGCAATGCTATCAGTGCATTGATCATAAAGATAAGTTCAAGCCTAAGATCCGTCTCCGGAATGCAGAATTTCAGGAAAGAGGATAAACCTACCATGACAATGAAAATCCCTGCCGCAAGCAACCATGCGATAGTTGTGAAATCAGTACCCGGAAAATAGAACAGCGACTCCACAAGCATCGCAAAGAGGGTCGGGAATATCAGTATCCCCGGTATCCAGAGGGTTATTACGCTTATAAACTTTTCAGACCGGGACATAGGCTCTCCTGATATCCGTTTTGCCCCGGTGATGCAATACGACACCTGCAAAAAGACATCAATGGTCAGAAGCACTGCCATATCAAGCATCAGCTCAGGATTCTGAAGCCATGCCTCAATCTGGGTCTTCGACTGATTGGTGGCTGAATCAAGAGAATATATGATAAAAGCGGCAAAAACAAACCCTGTCGCGACTCGTCCCCAAAGCGGCAAACCGGTCATTTTCAGCATTACGCTGAAAATGACCAGAAACATAACAATGATTACAACTAACTCCATTATTCTTCGTTCTGTTTCTTACGTCTTCTTATAAAGATAACAATGAAGACGAGGGCTATTGCCACAAGTAGAGACACAATAATTCCATTTATATGGCTTGTGATTCTGTCGGTGGAATTAAGTTCCTCCTTCTGCATCACCATTCCGTCTGATTCCGACGAGACATTTTCAGCTCTTATCTCTCCGATGTTTTTGTTGTAAGCGGAAGCCTTTTCCTTGGAGACATTCTTTGAGATGAAATCCCTCAACTTAGCATTGTCGCATACGAAACCGGAACATGAAGGCTGGTATTCGTTGACAATTTCTGTGTGAAGGTCGGCGAGTGTGCTGATTTGCTCTTCCGATGCATTCCACATACCTTTGCGAGCCGTCTCAAGCATCACTGCTGTCATTTCCTCAAGGGCGGCCGGATTTTTCGACTTGAAATAGTCCTTGGTGCCGAGATTGAATTTGTCGCCGACGTATGTGTCGTAGATTTCGTTCCAAAGTTCATTGTCGATGGCATCGGGTTTCATCACATTCCATCCGTATGTGTTGCGGATTACGTCGGCAAAACCGTTGGCATCTCCGGCTCCACCCTTCATCTTGTTTTTGATGTATGTAGGGTTGAGGATTGTGGTGCGGCTCTCAACTCCAATTGCTTCCTTGACTTCCTGCATCTTGGCATTGTTGCGGTTGCGGTAGTCGCTCAGATATGCATCGGGGTCTTTGCCGGTGACATTCTTCACCGCAAGGTTCATGCCTCCCATAAATTCATACACATGGTCAAGGCTGAGTGCCCCCCAGGTGTTGCTCTGGCGCGGTTGCACGACAACATCGGTTCTTGTCAGGGCAGCCTCAAACGCATAGTCGCGCATCTTCTCCCAATCTTCCTCACTGCCATAAATGGCACCCATGTTGTCGATATAGGTTTGGGCAATCTCTGAGGAATCCTCCCAGCGGTCGCCTGATTCAACCATGCTCTGGATACCGCTTCCATAGTTGCCGTTGACACCTCCAAACACACGGGCTGTGGAGAGTTCGCGAGCCTCCTTCGGCGACACCCCTTTGTCAACAAGGTGTTTTTCAGATTCCACTACACCCTCTGCCACATAGTTGGGATATTCCTTGTCGTCGGCTTCAGCCGCCATCTTCACGGCGCGGCTTATCAGGAAAAGACGGGAAGCGGCAAGGTCGCGGAGTTGTCCGGATGTCTGGACCACCACGTCAATTCTCGGCCTGCCAAGTTCCTTGGAGGGGATTAGCCGCAGGTCCGTAACCCTTCCGAATTGATCTCTCACCGGCTCGACTCCGAGCATATATAGAACCTGTGCTATTGTTGCACCTTCGGTTTCGATAAACTCGCTGCTCCAGAGTGTATAACTTACCTTGCGCGGAATTGAATCGCCATGTGCCTTGCGATACATGGATATAGTGTTGTCGGCAAGAGTCTTGCCTTTCTCCCATGCCACTGCCGAAGGCGTTTCCTCAGCATTGACCGCATACATGTTTCTGCCTGTAGGAAGTATATTGGGATTAAGCACCGGGTCACCACCGGAGGTTGGCGATATGTATCCACCACTCAAGGCATTGACCACAGATGCGAGTTCTGCTTCAGGGCTTCCTTTCAAAGCGATCTTGTAGGCTCCTACATTTTTCAGAGTTCGCTCCACTTCTGAGATTGCGGTGGCAAATTCAATCTGTTCCGGTGTGAATTCCTGACGCATTGCCATGCCGCCCGGATGTCCCTGGCCTTTGGCCGCTGATGCCGGTTGGGTGCCACCCTTGTGCTTCATTGCCTCCTCCATTTTCTTGAGAGCCGCCTCATCGGCACCCATCATGCGTGCCATTTCCAAAGCCTTTTCGGGCGACATGCCGCTTTTCTTCATCATCGACCTCATGGCTGATGAATTCGGGCGGTCGGCAATCTTCGCTGTCGGCTGTTCGTTGGATGGAGCAGCCATCGAACCCATCACCATCATTCTCGACAATAGGTCTTTCGAATCATTGATGGCCGACATGATGGAGCGAGCACTGTCAAGTTCCGACTGTGTGATGGATGCCACATTGCAAATGGCAGCATCGTTGTAGGCCGAGCCGGAGGAAAGTATTGCGTTTACAATATTTTTAGCGCGTGTGCCATATATCTGGGTAAATCTTGCACGCTGGCATTCATAGTCAATTTTTGTTCTCCCTTTCAGTTTGTCGAGATTATACAGGCTGTAGGCCACCGGATCGGTTGCCATTGCATAGACCGTGGAGTTGATGTTGTCCTCGGAATATGACTGACCCATTACGTAGAGAGCACCGGTAATCTTCTCGTTGGCCAGTTCCTCTGCAAAATTTTCGATTCTTGCCACTTCATCGGCATCGTATGGATGGGTCATAATGCTGTCGAGCCGCAATTCACGATGTATGCCAAGTTCCACAGCATATTTCTTCACGAGAAGTGAAGCCTTGTCAAGCTCTTTCTGATTTGGATTGTCGGCCCCGGCAAGTTTGTCGTATGCCAAAATTGCATCATTAAGATTTTTATAGATACCCCTCACATTGCTTTCCATGAATGGAGGTGTGAGATAATTGATTATTCCGGCGTAGGAACGGCGTTTGGCAATCATTGCCTCTCCGACATTGCTTGTGGAATACACATAGAAATGGGGCATTGTGCCGACAAGCCGGTCAGACCAGTCCTCGCTGCTGAGTGCCACCTGTTTGCGTGGGGTAAACTCAAGGCTGCCGTGTGCGCCGAAATGTATCAGCGCATCAGCACTAAAACCGTTTTTAGCCCACAGATATGCAGCCACATAGTTGTGGGGAGGGGCGGCATCGGTGCCATGCACTATCTTGAAGTCGTCGTCACCGAGTCCAGCCGCTGTCTGCGGTATCAGAACCACATTGCCAAAATCTATGCGGGCAAGTGCGAGGTCGCCATCTGCGGTCATGAGTCCATGACCCGGAAATGAGCCATCCACACTGTCGATTGCTTCTCGCATACGCTTTGAAAGTGATTTCTTGCTCCAAGAGTCATATTCATCTTTGGCAATTTTCTCCGTTGAGTGTTTTGCGACATAATCCGTTCTTGCACCCTCTGCGTATTGATTGAACACTTTTCCCTCTTCATTGATGAGTTTTTCAAGTGCCTCGGCATTTGCCGGAAGGTTATCCACCTTATATCCTTCTGCTTTAAGACGTGACAGAAGATTATAAAGAGACGGGGCCACTTCCATACCTTCGGCAATCAGTGCATTCTGACCGGGACCTTTGAAATAGAAAATTGCCACTTTCTTGTCCTTGTTTGCCTTGGTCTGAAGTGTGATGTAGTTATCTACGGTTTCTGTAAATTCTTCAAGTCTGCCGGGAATAGCCTCGACGTAGGGAAGTCCATCTTTACCCTCAAAATGGGCAAACAATGCGAATGGGCGGACAGCACCATCGATCTCCGGAGTCACAACGCTTTGGGATAAAAATCCGCCGTTCATTCCCATCTTGTCTGCCATCCACTGATCATAATCTGTATTGACATTCAGAGGTGAGAAAAGTGGAATATTGTGGGAATCAAGATAATTCACCACCATGTCGCCCATTCTGCCATGTGCCATATTGATGACTGCGGCAACGGGAATAGAGTCGGCATGTCCTCCGGCGATAAACTGCTGGATGGAATTGACCGGATATACGAGATACCCTTTTCTTTCGAGAGAAGAGACAAGGCTGTCGGGCACACCCATTTGTCCGGTCAGGACAATTCGTTTTGCATCCTTGCTGAAGCGTCCTTTATCTGCGAGGAATTGCTCATATTCTGCGATGGTATTGAAATTCAGTTCATCATCACCCGGATAATACAGGAGTTTTGAAACAAACCCCTCGGGATCACCCGGTGTTTCAGCGAAGAATTTTTTGCCATCGATAAATTTTCTTACGTATTTCAGCAGATTTCTGTAGTTGTTTTTTCCACCGGCGAGATATTGCTTCAGGAAAGTCTGATCCACAGAATCCACCGACATTATGAGGTTTTGCGGATTGGTGGCGGCTATGGTCATCACCGGAGTACCTTTGTCGGCTGCATCCGTCAGAACTTGCCGCTGTTCGTCGGTGATGCGAAGGCCCATGCCGTTGACAAACACCATGTCATATTTGCCGGCACGGTCGAGTTCCTCCACCGGAAGTTCCTCAATCTTCACAAAGGAATTGTTGTCGTTTGCCTTTGAAATCTGACCAAGCGTGATTGCCTGGTAGTTGACAAATGCGATACGCGTGGAGGAGGCCATCGCATTCCATGCCACAATGGCACCTATAATCAATATAAGTGCCAGAGAGGAAAATAATATTATTTGTTTTTTATTCTTTATCTCCATAATATCAATCTTATTTCAGCATCTTGTCAATGTCGAGTGAAAGACCTATGGCAAAAGAGATGCCTGTCGTGGAAGGTGTGCTGCTATAGTTATATTTAGGTATGTAGTTGAAAAGGTTGTCGATGGTTGCTATCACATCAATTCCCTTCCATACACTTTGGGTAATGTTTAGTTTCCACATTGTGTATGCCGGATAATCCACACGTTCTGTCTCCTCATAGTTTGTCAGCGAAACAAACTCATCTACCCCCACTTTGGAAAGTATGCGGCCGTTGAGAGCCACCATCAATCCGTAGTTTTTCCAGCTTTTGGTGTAGTCAAGGCGTATGGTTGCGGTATGCGGACGTGTGGATGATGTGTAAGGTTCTCCTTTGCGTACATGCTCGTGGGTAAAGACGTAGGAGGCACGTGCGCCGAGTCCCCAGGGAGCTCTCCAGGACACGTTGGCATCGATTCCGCTGATTGTCATGTTGCCGATGTTGGAATAGACCATGCCGTTCATCGCCTGGTTCCAGACAGTCGTGATTCGGTTGTCGACAAGGTTGCAGAATCCTCCGAGTGTGGCATTCAGCAATCCTTTGGTGTATTCAGCCGAGAGTTGGAAATTGTTGCTGCTTTCCGGTTTCAGGTCTTTGTTGCCATAAATCATGAAAATTCCGGCCATGTCGAAGTTCATATACATTTCCTTTAAAGTCGGGGCGCGGAAACCGCCGGCATAGGAACCTCTGAATGAGAAACGCTTCAGGCGATACATTGCATTGACACGTGGGGAGAAATGCTGCATGTTGGACTCAGAGAAATAGTCATATCGTCCGCCTGCCACAAGATTGAAATTCTTGTGTAGGTTCAGGTCGATCTGGGCAAAACCGTCGGCGGTAATCTGTGTCTTCGAACTGTTGTCCTCAAACTGGTACGACATCAGATAGTCACGCATCACGTCGGCACCTACTGTCAGAATATGTTTTCCGGCGAATGTGTGATTAAGCAATGCCTTGCCAATGTCCTGGATATTTGAGTAGTCGCGGACATCGGAACGGCTGCTCACGAGGAAGTCGCTTTTGTCGTATTGGTCGAATGAATAGCCTACCTCCAAGTTGGTAGCCTTTGAGAAGTCATAGAGCCCCTTGATTCCGGCGGAGAGGTCGCGGTAGCGGTCGTGGGATGACTCGGCGGAATTTCTTTCACGGAAGAAATAGCCAACGCGTCCGATGAATTTCAGTTTGTCATTGACCTTGAAAGTCAGGCGGTCTTTGACATTATAGGTATGTCCTCCGTAAAACCGGTCATAGTCGCCCTCATTCTTCATGTTGTAGGAATCAATATGGGTAAACTGACCGGAAAGAGTGTTGGAGAATTTTCCGGCGTTGAAACTGAAATTCAGTCCATATCGCTGCTCATTGTGTTTGCCATTGTGGCTGTTGACATTGAGTGTCCAGTGTTCTGTGCTTTCGCGGCTTATGATGTTGACCACACCACCAACTGCATTTGAGCCATAGAGAGAAGAGGCTGCCCCCTTCACAATCTCCACCTTCCCTGCGTCATTGAGATTCAGACGGCTGAAATCCACATTGTCGAGGGTTTCACCTGCCACCCTCTCCCCATCGATAAGGAAAAGGACCGCATTGCCACCGAAACCTTGCATATTCAGTGAAACCTGCTGGTTCATTGAGTAGGAAAACTCAATGCCAGGCAATTCCAGTTGCAGAAGGTCGCTGATGTTGGTTGCGTCACTTTTCTTGATGTCGGAAGATGTGATTACCCTTGTCAGCACAGGTGAATCTTTGAGCAGTTTTGGGGTGCGTGTGCCGGTGACCACCACTTCGTCGAGGGCCGTGTCCCATACCTTCTCCAGAGAGTCAAGTTGAGCCTCTGTATCGGTCTGTGCCATTGACACTGGAGCGACCGACACCATCAGAATTAAAGAAGCAAAAAACTTTTTCATCTTAGACCCAAAGTATTTATAGTGGATAGATATATTCAATCGACATATAACCCTTAACTCCGGCAGAATTCATGAAATCAACCAATTTCACCGCTGCCTTTTTGCCGCTCTCCGATTCGATTATATATACCTTGTTGGAAAGGGTGTAGATTGGAGGCATGACACTTGTATCTACATCAAGCCATTCGGAAAGCAAGGGGTTATACCAGGAGTCTACGTAGGAAAGGTATCCATCCATCATGGTTGACATATCGGTTACAATCACATCGGTGGACCAGATGTCGGAGACACCCTCCGATCCATCAGCTTTCCAGGATTTTGCGGCATTCAGGTCGGTGATACTGGTTCCGAAAACCTTCGCATTGTTGGTTTTGGCGTCGTAGCGGTGTACCGCGAAATCCCATTTCGCCGGATCCGGATCAGAGACAGAGAGGGAGTCAATCCGCATTTCTTCGAAATCTATATATGTCCAGACTGTATAGTCGGTGGCATTGATATAGATAAGGCCGGGCTCGGAATCGGTGCATACCTTGACGAAGCCATATTCGGAGGTGGCAACGGGTCCATCGTAGATATCGCCAAGAAGGTCGGAGCAAGACGGGAGCAGCAAGGCTGCCACTCCCGAAATGACCATTGAAATTATCCCTTGTCTCATAAAAACGATACTGATTATTCTTCAGTTGCCGGCATGTCACCGGTATGGAACACCACTTCAAGACCTCCCATCACGGATGGAACAGAGAATGTGAAAGTGGGATTGTTTTTCTCCACATCTATTGTAGCTGTAAGGGTGCAATCATATTCTTTGACGTTTCCATCCATGCCCATCTTTGTGACACCGCTACCTGTGAGAGTGAAAGATCCGTTGGAATAAACGGCCTTTGCATTATCTACAGTAAACTCACCCCAGGTATCCGATGTATATGACACTGTGAAAGTATCATCAGAGTTTTTGGTCACGACGATAGTCTGGTCGTCTGTCATCATGCCGGAGAAATAAGTGCTCTTGGCTTCGGTATAACCGCTGTAGGTTCCGGAGACCACCACTTCAGCCGGCACGTCACCCTGCTTGAATTCGATTTTAAGTCCACCCATGATTGTTGGGCAAGAGAAGGTCAGGGAAAGAGTCTTGCCTACGATAGTGCCCTCAACAGTGCAATCATATTCCTTTGCTTCATTTCCAGCGTGTCCCATTAATGTTTTGCCGCTTCCGGCGACAAGGATGTTGCTGTCGGAACCGGAGAGGTCAGCGTCATCAACAGTTATGGTACCCCAAGTGTCGGATACATACTTGATATTGACTTTGTTTGTCTCAGAAGAGGTGATAGTCAGCGTCTGGTTGTCGGATGCCATGTTTGAGAAATAGGCGCAGGAAGCCACGGTGTAGCCGCTATAGGTTCCGGTGGCGTTGTCGGCGAGGTTTGTGGGTTCGTCTTCGTTGCTGCAGGAGGAGAAGGTTAGCAATGCTATGAGCATCGAAAGAAGTTGTAGTTTTTTCATCTGTCTAAATATTGATATTGGTTATTGAATTCCGGGTTGTATTGTTTTCGGCTGCAAAATTACAACATTCGCAACTCTTCCGCAATACCAATTTTTTGGTAAAATTTCCTTCCCTCAGTTCCTTCGCAGATTCATCTACATTCATCCACAAATCAAAATTATATTTGTGGAAAAATAAATTTTTGATTAATTTTGCGGAATGAAAAGGATTGGAATTATAAGTGACACACATTCATATTTTGATGACAAACTGACTAAGTATCTGAGTGAATGTGATGAAATATGGCATGCCGGTGATATTGGTGATGTTGGTCTTCTCGACCAACTGTGCTCAATTGGCCCGAGAGTGAGGGCTGTATCCGGCAATATCGACCATGGGGAGGTCCGTCGCAGATGCAAGGAACTGGAAATTTTTCAGGTTGAAGGAGTGAATGTGCTCCTCACGCATATAGGCGGTTATCCGGGAAAGTGGTCGCCGGGTATGAAGAAACTTCTTAAGGAAAATGGGATAAACCTGATGGTGGATGGCCACAGTCATATACTGCGGATAATCTACGACAAGGAACTTGACCTGCTCCACATCAATCCCGGGGCCGCCGGACGGCAGGGATGGCAGCAGGTCCGGACGTTGGTGCGATTCACCATCGACGGCTCCGACATGCGTTATGCGGAAGTCATCGAACTCGCCTAAATCAAAAACCTCTTCCCCAACCTTAAGAACCGCCGCAATCACTCTCTCTTATCTGAAATCCTCATCTCTGGAGAGATCAGAACCTTCACTTCGGGGCTTGGACTGGGGTACCGAGTCGTTTTGCCAGTTCTGTGATCACAATAAAATTTTATTTTGCATTTTGAACCTGCGAAAGTTGAATAATAGGTTTAAGGTCTGAGGCCTGATTTGTCCAGCCCCGGAGGGGCTACCCTATAAAATGGTTTTGTGATTTCAGCGCGATGTCATATTATTTTTTGGATGAGCATTTGGGCCGATGAATAGAAGGGAACATCTGTTTTGCCGAGAACTGTTGCTGGGATTGATTGTAGCTCCGCAAGATTTTCCATCGGAACTAACACTGTCTTGGCCCCATTTTCGGAAAGCAAGGAAACACGATCCGTAAAGTTGGTTGCTCTTTGAATAGCACCGCCAATCGAAATATTACCAAGCACGCCAAGGGCGGCTTTAAGATTACGTCCGAAAATCGAGGATATAATTGACGTAAACACAGCGGCTCCAATTCCTCCATGAGCGGTCGAGCCAAGTATTGCGGTAACTTGAACAGTAATATCAATGTTGGAAAGTGTCTTGTTGGATGACATCAACGAACGCTCATTGGCACGGATATAGTTATATGTGTTCTTTATATCTTCTTTTACCTCTGTGGAGTTAGTACCTCTTATGTCAAGCTTTCCATTGCCGGGCACAGTTACGACCTCAATTTTTACGAGTGTAACTCTATCTCCATCACTTGTCGCAGTATAACACGTACCCGGAGCGAGAGGGGTATCTTCTATAAGGTTGCTACCGCGTTCTTCAGGCACGGAAACAAACACCTCCTCTTGGGTTTCTTTATCAATATAGGAAAAGTTTGTGTCCCAAAACTCCATTCCTCCTATTCGCTTGAGTTGCTCTTTGACTCGGCGACGCATCTCGATGGCAAATTCCAGATATCGACGAACATCCTCCTTTGTAAAGTTACCATCAGGATGCATCAGTTTTATCAGACCGGATACTGTCTTGCGAATAGGTTTCGTGTCGCGTTGTCGAAGTTGCGCTCCAAAGGTGAAATATTCATCCATGGCATTGACATAGCTTTCCTTGCGCAGATTGTGCATCAGTTCGCTGAAGAAGTCTGTTGAGAAACCGAATCGGTCAGTGAAGTGATGTGGCGCAAATTTTATTATCTCCCAGCCCGGGAGGAAGAATCCAATGCGGTCAAGAAACGCAGTGTCTTCGCTGATTTTGTCAGAGAATGGGCTGAAGAGGTGACTTGTCTGCAATACCGTTTCTACCGGTTGATTGATGTTGCCGTTGAGAATGATAGAAGCATTTGCGGCTTTCTCCCCCGACTTCCCGGCACGTGAGAAAGAACCGGATTCCATATAGTCTTTCATCAGAGGCACAACCTCCTTGTCTTTGAAAAGTTCATCGGTCGATTCATCAAAGCATACTGCATCCCATTTGCCTACGGCACCAATTTGACCACTGGAATTATTGACAAACAAAGAGGCGGCAGTACCTTGTCCTCCGGACACAAGCATTGAGTATGGCGAAAGTTCTTTGAAAACAAAAGACTTTCCCGAACTGCGCGGACCAAGTTCTGCGAGGTTGAAATTAGACTCAACGAGTGGAATGAAACGAGACAATAGAAGCATCTTCATTCGCTCGGTCATACCATCGGATTTGGGCTCATAACCACCACTGCGCATCAGCACGTCAAGCCATTCTTCATTGGAAAAATCGGTTCGGCACTTACGGACACGGCTGTCATCAAAATTTGACAACTGGATTGGACGAATCTTGCTGACCACAAAAGGATAAATCTTTGATCCAATTGTTTGTGACGGGTCATACTCCACATCAATGATTGCCCAGATACCCCCGGTCATCAACTTCTCATGCGAGCCCACAATGCTGTCGTCTATATTGGCATCGCGAACATTGAGATTTGACATCTCGGCCCAATATTTGTCTTTAGCCGGGTCGAGTTTCACTGAAATCTTGTCAATTATCTTATAGTGCCCGGTTTCTCGTATCTTCGCTTTGAGCAGATCTGCCTCATCAGGGTTGACATAGTGGTCGTGGAGTATTCGTTGGACGTGAGCCACACCTTCTTTGATTTTATCTTCATCATCGGTGCTGCATGAGTTGGCAAGCAGATATTCAAGAACGAACACCGGCACATTGGCTGATCCTTTTATGCTTCTTACGATATCCTTGCGGACAACGAATCCTTGGAACAGATTGAGGAGTTTATTGTCTAAGTCATACATAATTCAAGATTTTTAAAATAGATCGTCGAGATCTCTACATTGCAACGTGCTTATTATAGCGGAGTCATATTGAGTGCCCGACTCAGCATCCACAACAACCACAGATATATTTCCGGAAGATATCTCAAATTCTGCGGATGCAAAACCATCTTCATTGATTGTTGCTATCGAGGATCCTTCCGACGCTCCATTATTGGAGAGCAATATTTTAAGTTTCATATTTTGGGAGACTTCATTTCCCTTCAATCTCACTTTGAAGTATTGACCTGTGACTGCACTTAACTCTGCTTTGTTGGTGATTTCCACTTTAGCAATAGAATCAGCTGTTGGCGAGGTGAAGCAATAAAATGGTATAAGACACTCCTGAGGTGTGAACCCTCCATGCGCATATCCGTATGCACCGCGAGTGCGGAACGGTTTGTCTGTTTTGGAGTAATATTGATATTGTCCTCCGGGGAAATTGTCCTCTCTGCGGATAAAGGCAGATTCGTTGAAATATTCGTCTGTCACAAAGAAACGCTCTTTGACCTCTACTCCTGTCCGGGCTTGCACCTTGCTTGCCTCGTCGAGAATACCGGTAATTACGAAACCATGATCTGCCGTGAGATATACTCGTTCATATCCCATGCCGTGCAGGCGTTTCACTGCATCGACAAGCTCAGTCTCATAGTTGTTGATGTCGCGTAAAGCAGCCATCCCTTTATGCTCTCCGGCGGTGTCGATGTCGCCAAACATCACAACGAGTTTCTCTGCATTTTCGTTGGGTGATAATGTCGAGAAGTTGATGATTTTCACGTCTGCAATCTTATTGCGAAGATTGTTGAATCGGGTTTCAGTGCTGTTTACTACACTGTCAACACCAAACAACGCACTCATACCGTTTTCAGTAACCGACGGCAGTTTCGCTTTCTCTATTTCGCGGGAAATATCTGAATTGCCGGAAATATGGTTAGAGATGGCTTCTGCTATTTCAAGTCTCAGCCCATCGCAAACCAACACAGCAACTTTGCCTCTGGCAGTTAGTGCTTTGGATACAAGGCCAAGTTGCGATGGCTCATAATTTTGAGCCACATTTGCAAACCAAGTGGAGAGGAGCACACTCAGATGTGACTCATATAGTTCTTGCAGCGGACGTATCAACTCCGGCTCGGCAATCCATTGGCTATAAAGATGCCGCATTGCCGTGTCGAGATGTGAGAATTGGTTTCGGTAATATTCGGCTATCTTTTTATATGTGTCATAAAGATACATCTCCGAGCTGTCAAAGTCGAGAAGCGTCAATAAATCGCCAAGCCATGAGGCCTTCAAAGTTGCAATCTTGTCTGATTTTACTCGTTTCCGGAGCGCCTCAGTCAAGTCTATAAGCGACATATTATATTTCAGTCTGTCGCTTATATCCGACAGCAATTTTCGTTCTAAAGCCTCAAATGGATGGTCTGTGTGAGCGGTGGTTATCGTCGCGTTATTTGGAATCTTGAATTCCGACGAGTATGCCTTAAGGATTACGGCTATATCTGACGTGTTTGCCCACCAATAATATAAATCGAGCAGTGTCGGGGTGATATTATTATTTAGCAGCCCACAAAATATTGCCGATGCTAATTCATTTACCGTAGAAGAAGCATCAACAGGAAGCGTTGCCTTATTGATAGCTTTGAATACTTCGTCACGAAGCACGGCATATACATCCTCATCATGATTGACTTGATACCCCTTGGGATCGCGAATTAAGTCATGGAGATGTGTCTTGAAATCAAGAGGCTCGATGGTTTCGTTGGCAATGCCTTTCCACCATTTGGCATCCTTGCCATCGCTGAGTTTGGCACTGAGCAAAAGTTTTGGTGTCGGAATGGTGACGTTTAATCCAAGTTCCTGATATAGTTTGTCTCGCAGATAAGCCTCGGGGTTGTCGAAGTTGACAAACGCCCCAACACCTGAGAACTCCAGCAGTTGTGTTATCTCTTTCGACGGAAAGAAACATAGAAACACTACCTTTCGCCCGGCAAAAGCCGTCTGAGCCTGATGCCGTGCCTCCATCTCCTCGCTATTATGATGAAGTGTAAGCCAGGAATACTGCGGCAATCTGCTTACTACGAATGTCAGAAAGCCCATGGGGTCAGATATGACAACACGGTTGCTTTTAGCCGCGGCCCGCTCTATATCATTGATTAGCCA
>CAYMBR010000007.1:0-51980 GCA_964388725.1 uncultured Sangeribacter sp.
CAAAATTACGAACACCGCCCGAAATATACAAATAATTTGCAGAAAAAATTCAAAATTTAAGTAATTTTAAGAAGAATTCTATGCCAGTCGATTTCAGACATTTCATATTCTAATTTTTTACGCTTTCTTTACAGCCACTTTTCCAATGGATGCCTGACAATAGCTGACATGTAAAAAAATACGGATGGGGGATAAATGGGAAGATGGATATGGGAAAATAAACTTTTTTGGAGAAAAATTTGCCATGAAATTTTTGTAATTGAAAAATAAGTTGTAAATTTGCAGATGCAGACCGCAACAGCAGGAGCCCCGGTCTGGGGTAACGAGCGGCGGGAAGCAGACATAATGATTTGAAAGCGTTTATCCGCGCTGATTCTTGACAGTTAGAAATTCTCGCAAAATTTCCATTCAATAGTCAAGGATAGAGCAACGATGGATGCCCGTGGATATGTAATGTGAGCTTCGGCGAGATGCCTTGTGAAAGGTATAGCCGAAAGTGTTTGTTG
This sequence comes from uncultured Sangeribacter sp., assembly GCA_964388725.1. Classification (GTDB taxonomy): domain Bacteria; phylum Bacteroidota; class Bacteroidia; order Bacteroidales; family Muribaculaceae; genus Lepagella. The sequence goes on from CAYMBR010000007.1 coordinate 507, forward strand.
CATATATTAGCGTGGGCTTCTGCGTTGCCGTCCAACTATTGAAGGGCAATGCGAGAAGCCTCTAACTGTAGGACGGCAACAGATACAGACTCCTACGCTTTTTTTATATTCATAACGCCTGAATCCAGAAGTCTATAGGGCAATTATTTTACCAATGACTGTCATTAAGACGTATTCCAATCAAATTTAACAACCGCTTTTATCATCACTTAACACTGTTGAGTGATTCCATAACTATTGAACGATTGAGCTTAAATAAGTATCTTTTAGCAAGAGATACCTATAAATTATATCAATAAGTTATTTCAATTTTAAACGACTAAAGAAAACAAATATGAGATGTAAAAATTGCGGTTGGCCAAATAAGCCAAATGCTACAACTTGCTCCAAATGCAATTCGCCTCTATCCGACAATGATTTCGATGGCGGATTTTCAGAACAAGCTGCACAGCATAGCGTGTCCTTAAATAAGACCATTTATGAAGGAGCATCATACGAATCCCACCAATCATCTATGCCGACAGACAGAGAAGACCCGGATACAAACCCAAAGCCGGCTACTTGTCCAAAGTGTGGATATCCAGTCAGACCTGGTGTGGAGAAGTGTCCAAACTGCAAATACCCAATCAACGGCAACAATGCCGGGGCTTCAAACGAAAGTCATCAGGAATATCCCAAACAAGGACAGTCTTCTTCTACACGACGTCCAACCCGCATGACTTCCGCCGATGATTCGCAGCCAAAATTCAGAGGCACCATTAACCCCTATATGATGAATGTCGCCTCTGATCCATCGTTCCTCCTGAAACCCATTAAACGCGTGGATGAACGTCACGAATTGGAAGAACTTGAATTTGAAGGGTCCGAGGTTGTTCTTAACAGAGACAACACAGAAAGCAACAATCCTTCGATAACTTCGCGACAGCAAGCCATCATCACCAACAAGGATGGACACTGGTATATTGAAGACAAGAGTGACCAGAAAACAACTTTTGTCCAGGCAAGTGGTCCTATAGAACTGCATGATGGCGACATTATACTTTTAGGCAACAGACTATTTGAGTTTAAAAAATAATTTTTGATGATAGAGGTAGCGCAAAGGTGTAGTTTCACCATCGGAGACATTGTCGACGGACAATATCAGGTGTCTCGCGTTCTTGGAGAGGGTTCTTTTGGCAAGGTGTATGCCGTGAAGGACTCCTACAGCAAGACGTACGCGCTCAAGCTCCTCAAGTTATGGGAAGTTCCGTCTGACATTCGTCAATCTTTAATCGACCGTTTTGACATGGAATTTGAAACCGGAAGAATTGAAAGCAAATATCTGGTACATTCCTTGTCGCATGGGTTCGTAGTGGGCAATCCTTACATTGTCATGGAGTTTTGCTCCAACGGCGACCTTTTGTCTCTCTCCAACTCATCATCAATAGACTATTCTAAGGTTGCCACTCATATTCTTCTCGGACTGAAGGCCTTACATTCAAGAGGGAAAGTGCATCGGGACCTAAAGCCTGAAAATGTTTTGGTCAAGCAGAATGGGGATTTCGCACTCACCGATTTTGGAATTTCCGGCGACCGGAATAAGCGTATGACTGAACGTAACATTTTGGGGAAACCGAAACAAATTTTCGGAACTTACGCCTATATGCCACCAGAGCAACTTAAGCCCAATAAGGATGCGACAGTACTTCCCACTACCGACATTTTCTCTTTCGGCGTGATGATGTATCAACTTATCACCGGAGAACTCCCGTTCGGACCTCTTGAATCAGAACGAGACTTGATTCAATATACCCGCAGAGGCAAATCTGGTGAATGGGATAGACAATTGCTGATGAGCACGCATAAAGGAAGGGAATGGACAAAACTTATTGAAGGATGTCTGACTCCAAACTATCAACAAAGACTTCAGTCTGCAGATGATGTTCTTCAATTTGTACCGCCATCATTTGAATCTTCCCGTACGATAGATGACAACAGAGTGGATTTTCAAACGAGGATCGTCAATGGTGTGCTCCTAAGAATCATGCAAGGTGAAGAATATGGAATGGTCTACAAACTTGACGATATGCTGCGAGGAGAAAGTTCAATACTTAATATGGGAAGAAAAGACCATGGCACTTACAATGACATCGCTATTAAAGAAGACAACAGCAGTTATATCTCAAGAAAACATTGCACTCTTGAACTTGACTATGAGTTGGGATCTTGGGTAATACGCGATGGACAATGGGACAAATTCGACACCGGAGGCTGGAGGAAGTCCACAAACGGCACTTATGTCAACTCTCGAGAGGTACCGATATCTGGCTTGGCATTTAATCCCGGCGATATCATCTCAATTGGAGACACCAAATTACGAGCAGAGGCTTATTAAAATCACAAATCTATAATTCAATAAAATAGTAATATGGCTAACAATACCACCAAATCATATAAGAAAACTCTTTCCGGCTCAATCGGAGCTGGAATGGGTTCTCTTTTTGCTCCCGGCGGCAAGAAATATTATATACTTGAACACAAGGTTTCAAGCAAATACCACAAAGCCGGTGAGAACCAGGAAATCATTGTAGACAACATCGAACTGGGAAGGGACTCCCACTGTCAGGTACGTTTCGATGAAAGTTTTAAGACTGTTTCCCGCCATCATGCCGCCATTGTCAAGGATGGTGACAACTGGAAACTTGTACAGCTTTCCAAAACGAATTCCACCTTTCTCAACGGACGCCCCATCAAGGATGAATGGTATCTTCAGAATGGCGATGAAATCCAGTTGTCGGTAAACGGTCCTAAAATTGGATTCATAACCCCCACCGGAAAAAAGTCAACTGTCGGTTCCATCGGTCTGACTCGCCGTCTCAGCCTTTTCCGTCAGCAAGCACTCCGCCCCTACAAGACAGCGATTACATGTCTATCTGTTGTGCTGGTTCTTGCCATAGCAGGCTTGGGCACCTGGAACTATTTCTTACGGGAAGATTTATCCGCACATGGTGTCATGTTGGCTGAGCAAATTAATGCAAATAAAGAAAATAAGGCGAAGGCAGATTCTTTGGCACAAGAGTTGGTTGCAAACAATAAAAAGATAAAAGGTTATGAATCTAAAATAAAGCAAATGGAAGACGAAGTGGCAAATGCTAAAAAAGCTGCTGCAGCTGCCAAAAGTGTAGCTGCAGCTGCTTCCCGTGCTGCTGCGAGTGTTGGAACAGGGGGCACCGAAGAACTGCGTGAATGTGCAAAAAACACATACTTTTGTGCTACTGAATTAGATTATAAGGGGGAATATTTAAATGGAGCATCTGGAACAGGCTTTCTCTTGGATGATGGAAGATTCATTACTTGTCAACATGTAGTCGATTGGCTGTATTCATTAACCGGTAATTCTGATGCTGATTTTAGATTGAATTATTTTTTATGTGAAAGTCCTCAGGATTTCACCGTGAAATTTTTAGCGATATCTCCCTCTGGTGATAAAATTTATAAAGAATATAATCTTAATAATGACCCTTTCAGATATGGATCAAAGAATCTTTCATGTATTGGAACTGTAGAGGTTGATGGTATGAATATACCTGTTAGAGTTAGAGAAGGCCATTCAGATAGCGATTGGGCTGTTCTTAATCATAGCAAATCAGAAGGCTTGTCTTATGATGGTTCTTTTTCACGTTCAATGCCTGTAAAAACCCACCTTGATATATTAGGATATCCAAAACGAGTCGGGGCAGAAAACATTAATAATTTATCCCCTATTTATAGTGAATCGTCAGTTGCTCGTGAAGGACTTGACACTGACGGATGCATTCTATTATCAAACAATGAAACAGAACATGGCAACTCTGGTGGTCCTGTTTTTGCCATGAAGGATGGGAAATATGTGGTAGTTGGCATTTTGTCTGGATCCAATGTCTTGGGATCTAAAACAAGAAAAATGAGCGAAGAAGAAGCAAAAGAAACAAAGTGGAAAGGCAGAGTTGTTCCAATCTCCAATCCAAAATAATTGAATGTAATGAAAAAAATATTTTCCCTATTTTTTGCAACTCTAATTGCATCTAATATATTTGGTCAAATTAATTTTGGCAAGTTAGGAACTGATGTTTTGGTTGATAATTCAATCAAAGATGGAGTATCTATAATCGAGAGTGAATATCAATTAAGAAACAAGAAAGATGGAGTTCTTTATGGCAGAGGCGGCAAAAATGTTTATGGCTCTGTTTATCATGTTGGAGTAAACACCCCCATGGGGGTTATCGCTATGGACAATATATTGACGCCATGGTCATCTGATCCCGATTTCGATAAATACAGAAGCAATGACTCTTATGAGCCTGTGTTAAAAGAAGTAAAAGTGTATTCTAAAGGAAAATCAGATTCGGTTTCTTGTATAGAATATCCATTGGAGTCGGGTATTATCTGCAATAGCGACAGTACTCTTTTTTTACTGAGAAATCTTAATTTGACTAATAATTTTGATGTGCAAACAGAAAGTGATGTTACGGACACATGGATAATTTGGTTTATTGCAGGGAATGAATCTAATCTTCATGGTTTTGAAAATTTGGAATTCAATACTTTATACCAAAAGCAAGACAAAGATATTAACGGGACGTATGTCAAAACGCCCTTAGGAAAAAATATTCTTATAGGAGGCATTGTTGTAACTCCAAACATCATAGGAATCGGAAAAATTGAATTTAAATTAGTCGGTCTTATAAATAAGAAAAACAACAATTGGGAAATTATGTCAATTCCAAAAGATTTCTTTAGTTATAGTGATCAGTCATCATCTGAACCCAAGAAATCTGAAATTGATAATCCATTGGAGGAAGAAGAATTGACCCCTATTAATTCCGAATCCAAGAAACCCCAAAAGACAAAAAATAAAAAGAAATGAGTACTATAAAATTCAGGATAGCGGCAAAAACCGACGTTGGGTTAGTCAGAACCAACAACGAGGATAATTTTCAGGCCTCTTCAGACCTATCTCAAGAACAAATGAGATGGGTCAACAATGAAATCTGTTCCTTGGGCGACAAGGGTGCGCTACTCGTTGTGGCCGATGGCATGGGTGGTATGAATGCGGGTGAAGTCGCATCTGAATTGGCTATCGAGACCATTCGGGAATACTTCAGTCCTGACAAATTGACTACAGCTGTACTAAAGGACCGATTCTCTATTGAGAAACACATGAATGATGCCATCATTGCCGCTGACGCCAGAATAAAGGATGAGGCTCGGCATCGTCCTGAAACAAAAGGCATGGGCACAACCATCGTGATCGGATGGATTCTTGATGGCAAACTATATATATCCTGGTGTGGCGACAGCAGAGCATACGTCTATAATCCGGAGGCTGGTCTGCATCAAATCTCCAAAGACCATTCCTATGTTCAGAATCTCATCGACAAAGGCTCTCTAACCCACGAGGAGGCTTTCGAGTTTCCTGACACCAACATCATAACCCGATGCCTAAGCGATGGTTCGACCAAAGCTAAACCGGAGTCTTTACTGAAGCTCTATGAACTATGCGACAACGACATAGTCATGCTGTGTACCGATGGCCTGAGTGGCATGATCAGGGACTCGGAAATCGAGGCTATTATACGATGCAACGAGCATAACATGGATACGCTCGTTGATGAACTAATAACTGCAGCCTGTGATGCTGAGGGTTCTGACAATATAACAATTTGTCTTTGTCAAATTCTACAAGGAGGGAGCAAATGCAATCCATCCGTATTTGACAATTATGACAAACGATTGAACGGCAACAAAGACACTTTTATCAGAACTCTGATAAACAAGCCTGAAGATATCACTCCAAAAAACAAACATTTCTGGTATATTGGCTTGGGCTGTCTGCTCACTGCTCTCGTTTGCACAGCCATATGGTGGTTCTTTTTAAAAAATACCCCCGATCCTAACAAGGATGAAATAAATGAAATCAAAGTTGAGGAACCTAAAGAAAATATTCCTCAAAAAGAAGATGCAGCAATTGAACAAATAAAAGAGGAACAACCCGAGCCTAAAACAGGAGAAAAAGTTGATAAAAAGGTAAAACCCTCGACCAATGAGACCGAACCAAGTGCAAATGGTTCGATATTCCCTTCCGACAGCGAACAAGAAAATCCTGATATAGAAAAAGAGGAAGACAATGAACTCACTCCAGTTGTTGGAAATAGCAAATCAACGAAACCAGACAATGACGAGAATAATGGTATTGATGTTATCGACTACACTGTGATGAAAGGTGACACCTATTCAGGACTTGCCAAACGATTTAAAACCACAGTAGAAAAATTACAACAACTGAACAACAATGTCGAACTGAAAGCCGGTGATACCATAAAAGTCCCCAATAATCATGAGCAGAAATAGAATTACCATTGGCAGGGATTCTAGCAACGATATCAGAATCGATGAAAGCTGGGATACTGTAAGCAATCTACATGGAGAAATCTCTTACGAAAACGGAAAACTGACATTCATCGACCACAGTTCCAACGGCACCGTGATTAATGGTCAGAAAATCCATAACAATTCCGTCGACATTTATCAAGGCGACTCAATACGTCTCGCGAATGCATTTGATCTGGACTGGATTGTTATAAATAGATTTTTTCCCGAACAGCACCGCCCTACCGTGACCCGCAACATTAGAAATGAGAATCAAAGTGTTGGGCATCGCACAGTTGAATTGAATGCAGGCAACGCCTCCAATGGCAGAATGACCGAACGTCTCGACTCCAACTTCCAACAACGCCAACGTTCTAACTATGTAGATCAGCCCACTCAAATAAACTTTGGGAAAGCCAACGAGTTCTCTCAGTCTGAAATAGATGAGAAAATAGAAAAATGGAACTGGGGCGCTTTCTTTTGCAGTTGGCTATGGGGCGTTTTCAACGGTGTTTATTGGCCGCTGTTTATTATTCTTGTGGCAGCCATTCCATACATCGGTCAAGTATGCTCCCTCTGCCTCTGCGTATACCTTGGACTTAATGGATCAAAAATGGCATGGAGGTCAGGTAAATATCAGAGTTTTGAAAGTTTCTTGAAGGCTCAACGAAATTGGGCTATCGGCGGCGTTATATGGTTTATTATCACTATAGCTGGCTCCATATATGCCCTTAACTATTCATTATCACTATTCTAATAATTGTATTCAATATGTCGACTCTGAAACAAGGCCAAATTTTCCATAATCGATACATCTTAGTCAAAGCCCTTGGGCAAGGGGCCTCGGCGGAAGTTTGGATGGCAAAGGACACACGCGCCAACAACCTTCTTGTGGCTCTCAAGATTTTCTCACAACATTCTGAAATGGATTCTTATGGGTTGCAGAATTTTGAGAGAGAATTTATCACTGTATATAACATGAAGCAGTCTAATCTGCTTCCACCGACTGGATATGACATATGCGAAGGAAGACCTTATCTGATCATGCAATACTGTGAAAATGGTTCGTGCAGCGGTATGGCTGGACGGATGGATGAGGATGACATTATCAAATTTCTTCATGACGTATCTGCCGGACTGGAATATCTGCATGACCACAACATCATCCATCAGGATATAAAGCCTGATAATATCTTGTTGGATGACAACTGCAATTATATGGTCACTGACTTCGGAATCAGTGTCAATTCCGATGGTGGCGTTTTAAATTCCAACGGTATGTCGGGAGGAACCCGTGCCTACATGGGTCCGGAACGATTTGAAGGAATTACCAATAATGCCTCTGATATGTGGTCGCTCGGCGCGACTGCAGTGGAATTGTTGACCGGAAATCCTCCTTATGGTGAACATGGTGGGCTTCTTCAAGCGGAAGGAGAACCATTGCCGCAGCTCCCAAAACTTCAACCTGAAGTCAAGGACGTCATAATGAGTTGTCTGGCTAAAGACCCATCCAAACGAATCAAAGCCAATGAGATTCGTCAGAAGATTGACCTGTATTGGGAAACCGGTTCATGGACAAAACATTCTTCCAAAAAGATTATAGCCATAGTCGCAACAGGCATAGCAAGCGTACTCTTGTGCGTTGGAATATTCCTTTGGGACTACAATCGCACAAAAGTGTACTATTATAAAGACTATGCTGAATATTGGGACGTTCCTCACGGAATCGGACGACTCAGCAGCAACGATGTGGCACATCGGGAACAAAGTTATAAATTTGAATACAACAGACATAAGTTAAGACGTGTCTCATTGGTTAATTCCAAAGGAAAGGTTATTGGTCATACAGACACAGAACATATGAACAGCCGTTATTCAGATGTTCAGTATTTCTATACCGATAATGGCAAAATTGACTATACGATAATCTCTGATCAAAATGGTCGCATCCTGTTTAAGATGGACTATGATGACAATCTGAAGACTGCTACTTTCCGTCAGAACGATGAGTTTGGAACAGAAATGAATCTATTTGCCAATACAAATGTTCTCTACAAAAATGGCAGTTCAGTAACAGATGAGAAAAGTAGAATCTCACGATACCTTTTATCGTATGATGATGATGGTCTACTAACTGAACGTCGGTATGTTGGCCTTCAAAATGTGGCGGCTGGAGACAAAGATAATATATATGGTTCCCGCTATAAGTATGACGAAAAGGGACGCAAGATTGAAGAGGCATTTATTGGTGCCGACGGCAACATCACCAGCAATAGCGACGGAATGGCAATTCGCGAGTACACTTATGATGACAACAATAATTGGTCTTCTGTCACTTATCTAAATACCGAACGTGAAGGCTCTCATGATGGGAATAACTGCAGTTTAGTAAAACTGGGGTATGATAAGTATGGGAATCGCATATCGGAGATGTACTACTCATTAGAGGGCAATCCTTCAATCAGAACTGATTGCAACGTGTCAGGATTCCGCTACGAAATAGATGACCATGGCAACAGAACTGCGCAGATCTGCATCGGTGTGGATGGCAATTTAGCTTATTGCAACTACGGTTTTGTCAAACAGGTCGACAAGCACAATGATGACGGTTTCATAATTGAACGGGTATATCTGGATGAAAACGATAATCCTGTCATGTACTCTAACGATGGTGAGAATTACAGCAAATTCAAAATGACGCCGAGTGAAACCGGACTTCCACTGGAGTTGAGTTACTTTGATGAGAATGATATGCCCATGGAGCAGTCTAACGGCGTATTTAGAATCGTCAATTCTTTTGACAACATTGGCAACCTTGAGCAGCAAAAAGTGTATGACAAGGAAGACCAACCGACACTTGCCGATGGATTCTTTCACGAACGCAAACTTGAACACGACGAATTCAACAACTTAGTTCGCGAAAGTTATTTTGACATAGAAGGTGAACCTGCCACAGACGATGGAACTATATCCACATACCTTATGGATTACAACCGTCAGGGCGCAGTCACCAAGATAACTTTTTTGGGTAAAGACAATCAACCCACTCTTGGCTCTAATCTATTTGCAGGATATACTTTGGAATATGATGAATTGGGTAATCAAAAAATTTGCCAATACTTTAACACTGAGGAGAAGCCTACAATGTCCGCTTTTGGATATTCAAAAGTCGAGTATATATATGACCCCAAAACAAATTTCCTAACTGAAATAAAAGACTACAATATTGCAGGTAAATTAGTGTTGGACATTCATCAGGGATATGACAGTCGTGGAAACATTATAAAGTCATATACTCTTGTCGATGGCAAGTTAAAGGACGGAACGTTTGTTGACCACACTGAATATGATGTAAACAATCGACAGGTGGCCCAGTGGATTACAGACTTGGGTGATAAAAAAATCAATCATCCCGGGGCATCATATTCAACGGTAAAAAACGAATATGACAATATGGGTAATTGTGTTGTGACGACAAACTGGAGAGCTGATGGCACTCCCGGAACCGACGCACAAAAAACTCACAGGAGAGTTAGAGAATTTGATTCAATGAATCGTGTGGTAGCGGAGTTTAATTTCGGAGTCGATGGAAAACCGTTGTCTGGAACCGAAGTTAATCCGGAAGGACGGGTTAAATATGACCAATGGGGCAACGTATCTGAAATTTCATGTTATGACGGCTACGGCCATCCACGTCTATCTTCAGACGGCTATTTCGCTCAAAAAACTGAATATGACCGAAGGGGCAACATTGTTAGGCAAGAATATGTCGGGGTTGATGGGAAACCTATAATGAACAAAAGCACTGGATATGCACGGGTCGAAAACAGCTATGACAACCACGGAAATATGCTTGAAGCTAAATATTACGATACCAACAACTGTATCAGGATTGAAAAATGGAAATACAACGACAAGAACCGTATGACTGAGCAACGTGTCTGCGATGAAAAAGGTAATTTGTCTGATAAATATTATGGAGTAGCCAGACTGACTGTTGAATATGACAACACTGGCATATCACCTAAAAAACGGAATTTCTATAATCAATCAGGAACTCTTATCGCCTCTCAGACTTGGAATGAAGCCAAGAGTGAGTGGAATGATTTGAAAGCAACCGGAAATTTTGCGGCATCTTCTAATTATACTAACTCTAACTGGCAGGCCTCTGTAAGAAATGACGCCAAGGCTTGTCCGCAGAAAGTGGATGATGGAGTTTATGTTCAGTCCATAACATGCACAAACAATTCTGTCACTGTCGTTATCAAATTGACCGAGGTTTCCAAATATGATATGAGCGACAATTATGATGAGGAATCTTTACAACAGGGAACCCGATCCATGAAAACTGAATTCAAGCAAATTTGGGGCATACCTGCAAATGTTTCCGTGCGTTTCATCATTCAGGACAAAGCAAATAGAACAATTTGTACTCTTTAATATTGTTATGGGTAAATATAGATTTATAATTGCAATTGTTTTGTCACTTTTGATTGGTGGCAACGCTTTCGCAGCAGAATTGACTGCCGAACAAAAGAAATTCAGGTCGTCTGTGGAAACCTTTCTGAAAGAGGAAGGCTTTATGCCAACCATCGATAACGAAGACAACAGTCTTAATTTCAAAAAAGAAGGAACTCTGTATTGGTTATCTTTTGGCGGCACATCTCCAATCTACTTAGAATTCCATCGTGCCGGATTAAATTGTGAGGATGCTGATAGAACGCTGGTTCTTCAATCTGTCAATGCGGCCAATCGCAAAGTGCGCTGTGCCAAAGCCATGTTAAATGACACGTCTGTATCATTCGCAATTGAAATGTATTGTCATTCCTCAGAGGAATTCAGGTATGTTTTTTATAAATGCATGAAGGAACTTGAAAACATTAAAGATGAAGTCTCGGATTTCTATAACGGCACAACATCTACGAGTTCGTCATCCTCAGGGTCTGGCAGTAATTATAATTCAAGCCTTGTCAGTAAGTTTTTCCCAATTTATGGAATCACCCTGGGGAAAACCACACTTTCACAAGCTGAATCAATGGGTTACAAAATAAGCACCAATGACAGCGGTCACAAAAAATGCAAAGTGAAAGATTTGACATTTTGGGATTTCAATGATGATAAATTTTTTGATTATGTTAGTATATACGACTATGACCAAGTCCCCGAATCTTTACAAAAACTCGGAATAAATTGGAGTTTGAGTTATAACAGGATGATTGAAAAATTTAAGGAGTTAGGCTTTTCTGTAATTGTAACTGAACAACCTACCACAGAAAAATGGAAAGGAAGGAACACATTGAAAGCCAAATTTGAGGCTAAAGCCCCAAATGAGAAATTTGAAATTAGAGTTGACTTTAGTTTTGGTAATGAAAACGGAGAAGGCTACGGTGTGAATTCTTCTAACTCTTTTTATTCGATGACATTAGATACAGATTAAATAATGGAACAAAACAATCTTTTCAATGACAGGTATTTTTTAGAAAGGTTGCTCGGAAGAGGCAACTTTTCTGAAGTATGGCTTTCCAAAGATACCAAGACTGACATCCAAGTTGCTTTGAAAATCTATGCACCGGCCACAGGTCTCGACGACGCCGGTCTTAATGTGTTTGCGAGAGAGTTCTCTCTCGTTGTTAATGCGAATCACAAGAATCTTCTGAAACCTCTTTATTACGATTCTTATGATCGCAAGCCTTTCCTTGTGCTCCCCTACTGCGAAAAAGGCAGCATAATGAAAGAAGTCGGAAAAATGACGGAACAAGATGCATGGCGTTTGCTCCGTGATGTGGCAAGTGGATTGGCTTGGCTTCATAACATGACTCCTCCTGTGATTCATCAGGATATCAAACCCGACAACGTGATGATAGGAGAAAACGGTGATTTTATGATTACCGATTTTGGCGTCAGCACACATCTGAAGTCCACCCTTCGTAAAAGCATAAGTTCAGCTTTCAGTTCAGCTGGGACCATCGCATATATGGCTCCGGAACGATTCAGCAAAGACAACACACCAATAATGGCCAACGACATTTATTCATTAGGGGCAACAGTGTATGAAATGCTAACCGGCGACACCCCATTTGGCGATGATGGAGGACTTCTGCAAATGAAGGGCGCAGAGGTTCCCGAATTGAAAGGTGATTATTCTCCTCAACTTAAAGAGGTAATTGCCCGTTGTCTACGCAGCAACCCATGGGAACGTCCTACTGCTGAACAGCTGGAAAAATATGCCGATGATGGTCTTAAAGGACGAAAAATCATCTTTGCCGGCGACAAAACTTTCTGGGACAAATATAAAATTTTAATCATAGTTGGGATCCTGGCCATTGTCATTGCCGGAATAGTTTCAGTAGTTCTTGCCAATAAACGCAACGAGTCGGCTCAAGCAAATCTACTCGTCATGCAGACAGAAGCTTACAACGATTCAATACAGTCTATTATTGACTCTTCAATAATGTCTGGAGATAGCCTCCTATCTGTTGGCAACCTACACGACGAAGGATTTGAAGTTGCTTTATTAGGCGCGCATCAAAACTATAAAGATGCGATTTCTCTCCAGTTCAAAGATGGCTCTTATTCCAAAAACAAAACTGCTATTGAGAATAAAATTCAACAAATAGAAGATCAGCTATACGAAGCATATGTCTCGTTCAATCAAAAGGCTGAAATCTTTTCAGACGATGAAGAGATAGCATCCGAATTTAAAGGAAGAGCAAAATCTATCAGCGACGTAATCGATGTAACAAAATATGAGAAAAATGAAACAATTGATGATAATCAAACAGATAATGAATAAGTATTTGATGAAAGGCTTATCATTCCTTTTCATCTTTATAGTCGGTATAATTTTATTCCCGGCAAATGCGCAAACATCTTGCGATAAACTATTTTCAAGCGGAGTCCAATGCCAACAGACAATGACAATAGCATCTCAAAATAAGGCAATAACTTATTTTGAGAAAGCAAAAGTCTGCTACGATTCCAAAGCAAAAAAGGATCTTTGTGACCAACAAATCAAAGCTTGTCGCAACATAATATCTCAGTTGTCGAAAAAGAAAAAGACAACACCCACAGTCAACACTGAAGAAAATAAAGATCGGGAAGAGACATTGAAGCCGGTTGCTAAACCTGAAGTTGAAAAAAGGGTAGTCAACTTATCTATAGATTGTAATTATTTAAAATTCAAAAGCAAAGGTGATGAATTAAAAAAAGCAAAAGTCATATGCAACTACAATGACTGGAAAATAATAGATAACCCCGACTGGATTTCTTGTTCAAGAAACGACAACGATGAGATAATTGTAGAGGCTACAAAAAATCCTACCAAAGAAGAACGTTCAGGTCTTATTAAGATTGCCTGCGATGATAAAGAAATCACACTGACCGTAATCCAAGAGAAATCAAAAAAGTTAGGCATCTTCTAAAGCAAAATTTTGACATAATAAAAAGTGGAAACAGTCAACATTGAGTCCACTCTAAAAAGTCCAAAATCAACATTTCGTTATTTATATCCTATTGAATATCAGTGTCAATTTTTGGTCAATTTTGATAAAATCGACTTTTTAAAGTGGACTCAACATTAAATAATAAATCTATAAAATTAAAACACAATGAATCAGTTGTTAAAAACAATCATTGGCATTGTCATGATTCTTTCAACCTTACTGTTAGGTGCTTGTTCGGATGAACCAGATCCAAAACAAATTTATGGAACATATGAAGGTTCAACTCATGCTTTGGCAACGACCATCTCATCCTCTGAAATTACTGCTGACTACACATTGGCATCCTCTCTTTCGATAACAAAATCGGATAAAGGTATGTCAATTCTAATCACCGGAAATAATTTTGAGTATGAAATTACAGGATTGCCGATTTTAAATGTTACTGGAAATTCAAACTACAAATACACCTATAAGGACGACACCACAGAAATGTCCATCTCGAGTGCAGACTATAATATTATATCTGCGACAATCATACAAATTGATATGGAAAATGATATTCGCTATGATATATCATTTTCAGGCAGAAGAGATTAACCATAAGTATTAGAAGAGTCTACTTTAAAAAGTCGATTTTATCAAAATTGACCAAAAATTGACACTGATATTCAATAGGATATAAATCACGAAATGTTGATTTTGGACTTTTTAGAGTGGACTCTTAGAATATCTACAGTATGTTAAGACCCCATTTCATAAAATTTTATGAAATGGGGTTTAACTGTCAGACGGGGGAGAGGCCGCGGCGGCGCCATTCGGGGAGGGCGTTGTGGTCGCGGACGATGGTGTTGGCCATGGAAACAGCTTTAGAGATGTGGTCACAGATGTTTTTCTCTCCGATGAGGTTTACGATGTTGGATTTCATCAGCACATCATAGACATTTGGCTGTACACCTGAAAGAACCACTTTGATACCTTCCTGATGAGAGGATTTGATAAGGGTCTCAAGGTTATGGATGCCGGTGGAGTCGATGAATGGCACCTTGCGCATACGGATGATGCGTACGAGTGGTTTCTCCTTCATGGAAGAACGCATCAACTCGTCGAATTTGGTAGCGATTCCAAAGAAGAATGGGCCATCTATCTCATAGACAGAGACACCTTTCTCGACATGAAGCACCTCGTGGGAATGCATCTCAGTGCCCTCAGCCACATCGAGCTGTCGGCTATATACCTTGATCTCCGCATTTTCGGTGACACGGCGCAGGAAGAGCACCATCGCGAGAAGCAGTCCGATTTCAATTGCAATTGTGAGGTCGAAAATGACGGTGAGGAGCATGGTGACAAGCAAGACAGAGAAATCCCCCTTGGGGTTGTGGGAGATAGCCCTTACAGTGCGCCATCCGCTCATATTGTAGGCCACTACCATCAGGACAGCCGCAAGGCATGCCATCGGCACCAGATTGATCAGAGGCATGAGGAAGAGATAGATGAGCAGGAGGACAACAGCATGAATCATACCGGCAAGGGGAGAGCGTCCGCCATTGGTGATGTTGGTCATGGTGCGGGCAATGGCTCCGGTGACCGGGATACCACCGAAAAGAGGCACTACGATATTTGCAATGCCCTGGCCGAAGAGTTCTGTATTGGAATTGGTGCGAGAACCGGTGATACCATCGGCCACAGTGGCGGAAAGAAGCGACTCTATGGCACCGAGCATGGCAATGGTGAAGGCCGAAGGGAGCAGGGCATTGATAAGGGTCATATTGATGCTGAAGCCATGGGGAATGGGTATTTCCGCCTTCATGTCGCCGAAACGGTCGCCGATAGTCTCCACGTGGGAACCGGGGACAAATGAAGAGAGAAGCCAACAACCGAGCGACACCAGTATGATGGCAATCAGTGCGCCCGGAAGTTTTTTTGATATTTTGGGAGTAAGGGTAATTATGAGAAGCGAAACCAAACCAACGGCGAGTGTCAGCAAATCGACTCTTGAGAAATTGGAGAAATATACGCCCCACTTCGAGATGAAATCGCCGGGAAGGTTGGTAAGCCCCATACCGAAGAAATCATTGATCTGGGTGGAGAATATTGTGATGGCGATACCGGCTGTGAAACCGACGACTATAGGATACGGTATGAACTTGATGACAGTGCCGAGATGGAAGACTCCCATAAGTATGAGAATCAAGCCGGCCATTATGGTTGCGATGGCAAGACCGGAAAGACCGAACTGCTGGATGATGCTATAAACGATTATGATGAAGGCACCGGTTGGGCCGCCAATCTGCACGGAATTGCCGCCAAAAGCGGAGACCAGGAAACCCCCGATAATGGCGGTGATAAGACCCACAGATGGAGATACACCGGAGGCGATGGCGAATGCGATGGCAAGAGGGAGGGCCACAATGCCCACCACGATGCCGGCGATGAGGTCGGATTTAAACTTTGACGCAGAATAATTTTTCCACATCGAAAAAGCTTTCGGGTGAAAATCTATAGAAGCAAAATTCATAATAAAATAATTTACATATCTATATATGTCAAGACATGACATGGCATGTCTAAACATGAAAAAGGTAATGAAAGCCTAACCCCCAAGTTATTTTTTGAGGTGGGAGGCGTATTCGAAGATTTGGGCGAAGATGACGCGGTCGAGGTCGGAGATTGAGACGTTGCGGCGAGCCATGACACGCTCCGCAATTGTGAGGAAACGCTTCATGGGGACATCGGCAAAACCACTGTTGGGACTGCCCTCAAGGAAACTTGGGACGAAAGCCCTCGGGAAGCCGGAACCATAGATATTGACACCTACACCAATCACAGTGGCGGTATTGAGCATCACGTTGATACCCAATTTGGTATGGTCGCCTATAATGGGGCCACAGAATTGCAGGTCTGTGCGGGCAAAAGAGCGGAGTTTGTAGTTCCAAAGGCGAATTTTCGAATAGTCGTTTTTGAGATTGGAGCAATTGACGCCGGCACCGATGTTGCACCACTCCCCTACCACAGCATTGCCGAGATAGCCATCGTGTGCTTTGTTGGAATAACCGAAAATCACGGAGTTGTCAACCTCGCCACCAACCTTGACGTAGGGTCCGAAAGTGCTACCGCCATATAGTTTAGCCCCCATGCGAGCCTTAGAATGGTCGCAGAAGGCGATAGGTCCTCTCACGCAACAACCCTCCATGATGGAAGCGTCCTTTCCGACATATACGGGGCCCTCCTTCAGATTGATAGTGGCGCCTTCCACCTCTGCACCCTCCTCAATGAAGATTCGGGGAGAACCGTCGGGATTGTGGGTCGAGCCAATTACCTTATTAGAATAAGAGAGTGGCTGGGAAGTGCGTCCGGCTGTGATGCGGCGGAAATCCTCCTCAAGAAGAGCAGGATTCATCAGGAACGCATCATAGACGAGACGGAGATGACGGAGGTCTTCTACGGAAACATCGGTGAAATTTCCGGACCTGAGGTCGTTCCAGCTGCCATGAAAAGCGAGCGGCAGATTGTCGCAGAAGATTGCGCACCCTTTATTGAGAGACAGGACTTTGGCAGCGATGTCATCATCAGGCACTATGGTGCCGGAGACAAACAGCATGACCTCATCTGCATTATCGGGCTGTCCGAACCGAGCGCGGAGGAAATCGACAGGGAGAGCGTGGATTTCGGCATCCGGAACGATTAGAGACCATTTCTCACGAATGGTAGTGATACCGACGCGGAAGTCACAGATTGGTCGAGTGAACGACAAAGGGAGGAGGTCGGCGTGGTCATCGCGATTATCGAAGAGTGCTATTTTCATTGTTATTGCCTTGTTTTTTACCTTAAGAAGATGCAAAATTAGTTAAAAAAAACAAAATATGCAAGTTTTTGGCACAAAGCGCCTCAAAGTGCCTCTCCGGGGCTTATATTAGGCATAAGAGGGAATGAACCGATGGAGAGGTAGAAGTGTTGTAAAGGTGAGAAGAATTAATAGCCGATTGCAGAGACGTCTGCTTCGGGACAATTATAAAAAGAAGCCAATCAAGGATCTCCAAAGATGCGATGTCTTTCTGCAGAGGAATAAGATGGCGAGATAAATTCAAAATCAGGAATCGGATGATTCCTGATTTTGTGTTTTCATCAGCCACTAACCCCTAAGCCTAAAAAGGATATCCGATGGCAAGGTGAAGAGCAAAGGCATTTTTGAAAGCCACATTGAAATAATGAGGAGTGCCGTTGGAATACGGAGTGTGGAGACCATAACCTACATCAAGACGCAGCACTATGACATCCAGATCATAACGAAGGCCAGCCCCTGTGCCAAGGGCAAGATCTTTCAGGAAAGTCTTTCCTTCAAGTTTGCCACCCTGACGGAGTGGGTCGTTTTTCAAAAGCCAAATGTTTCCGGTGTCGAGGAATGCGGCACCGTGCAAGTCGCCCACAATTGGGAAACGATACTCTGCATTAAACTCAAATTTGAAAGTACCCGTCTGGTCGAAATAGCCATTGACGAGATCAGCCGGGGCGTGATAACTGCCGGGGCCAATAGAGCGGACAGTAAAGGCACGGATTGAGTTAGCGCCTCCGATATAGAACTGTTCTGAATAAGGCACCTCCTTGGAATTTCCATAGGCATGTTCCGCGCCGACGAGGACACGGGTCACGAGCCACTGGTCGGCCTTACGGATAAGGCGATGATTCCATATCAACTGCACCTGACCCTTGACAAACTGAGAGAATGGGGTGCCAAACATTTTCTTCTCACCCTTTACACCGCAAAGGCAATAGAGAGCATCAAAGAGATTGCCGGCTTCCGTGAAGGATGCCGAGAAAGTGAGCTGATTGTTTTGCTCGCGCTCAAGCCATCGGTCGTAGGTATATGTATAGTTGAGTTGCGGAATAAACCGGCTTTCAAAACTGAGAGCGATAGCCGGATTCTGCTGCATGATGGAGTCGAATGATTCAGTTGTATGGATCAGTTTGTTATAGACAAGTTTGAAAGGGGTAAACGAGTTTACGGCATAGCGGGTAGCACGCCACTCATAGGTGATACCGAGATTAAACTCCGCGAGTTTGAAATATTTCGGACGGTTGAGGATGGAGCCACCGAGCGTGATTGTGGACCAGTTAAGGTCTCGCTTAGACCTTGGGATAAACTTAGGAGCGAGCAGACGTGGGAATGCCAAAGAAGACTGCAGGCCGAACTCGTAGGAATTGAAAACGCTTGAGCGGTCGCGACCTGTCTGCCACTCATAGTCAGCATTGAGCGAGACAGAGAGTTTTTCGGCACCGCCAAAAATATTATTGTTGGTGAATGTTCCGACCAGACCCGGGCCGATGTAAGAATTAGATTTCGACGAAGCGTTAAGTTCCAGACTGACCTCCATAGGCCGGTCGTAGCGGCAGGTTATATAAATATCCATTTCCGGGTTGGCCGCAGAAGTGTCGGCCGGAAAAGGCTGGATTTCGATATTGGAGAAGATACCGAGGCGTGCAAGGCGAGTCTGGGTGCGGTCCATGTCGCGGACTGAGAATGTCTTACCTTCCCTGAAAGTGATACATTCCGGAATCATTCCATCTCTGACATGCTGAGGACGCATGATGATCAATTCCCCGCGATTGGTCTGAACGGTGTCGGGCGTACCCTCTTTGTAAACCTCATTTCTGCGAAGAAGCGTGACGATATTACGCGTCTTGTATTTGTTGCGTGCCATCACCGGCATATTGTCGATGAAATCCAACTTCATAGCCACCGCATGAGGGGTCATGAAAGTATCTGCTAGAAATTCGATATATTCGGGACGGAAATAGTAATATCCACGATTGCGCAGGTTGTTGGCGATATCCACACGCAAAGCAAAGAGCGAATCCACGCAAAACACCGAGCCCTTCTGAAACCAGTTGCTTTTTCTGGCGAGGGAGTCGACAAGATGGGAAAGCGGGTCGTCGGGGCGACTGATATACTGGATACTGTCTATTCTATAAGGAGAAGAGACAGCAAAGGTATAAGCAATAGAGGCTTTTTTTTCGTTTTTTTTGTCATAGACGATTTCATAATTGGCAGTAGATCCGAAATAACCATTGTCGTCAAGAATCTTTTCTACCATTTTCATACGCTGGTTGGCCCTGACATCAGAAATGAGCACCGGGTCTCTGGCGAGCATATTGTAGATCGATTTTTTAAATCCAGTTACGGAATCCGACCAATTGTTGTAGACCCAAAGCCCAAGAGGGAATGGATAGCGGAAATTAGAGTAAGGATAAAGCAGCGGCGTAGAGTTGTTGGGGCGAACGGCGACAGCCTGGTCAAGGTCTGAGACAAGAGCCGAAGGAAGTTTTTCGTCACCGGAGGGGTTGATCTTGATACTTTTTACACCCGTATAAAGCACCTCCCCTTCCTCGAGACGACTTGTAGTGGAGCAGGCAATCGCGAAGAGCAGGATTGGGAATATGAGCAAAAGGAGTTTATTTGGTGTTTTCATCGGATGAATCAGAGATATCAGGGTTATCGGAGTGCTCGGAGGCTTCTGAGATTTCGGAGCGCTCGGAGCTGTTGATTTCAGTGGGCAGCGCCTGGATAGAGTCGGAAGGTGCGGGTTCTTCAGTCTTTTTATGTTTCTTCCAAAGTTTGCTGAGGCCGAAATGAGTGATTTCGGTGAAATATGCAAGGCGTCGGCGGAGAGTCAGACCCACGCCGGTCTCAGTGATTTCACCTTCAAGGATACTTTCGAAACCGGTGTGTCGGAAAAGGCGTGCATTCAGACTCATCGTATTGGTTTGCCTGAGAATGTATTCAAAAGCGATGTCGGAGATAAGATTCTGCTGGAAATTCTCATCGGCGGAAGCATCAGTGGAGTAATTGCCACCCACTACAATCTTGAAACGATTGTTGATAAGGGATTTCGACACTTGATATGAGTAGGAAGTTGTGGTGGAGGTGTTGCCGTTGGTTCCAGACTCATATTGGTCTACTCCGAAGTTTATATCCACACCCTTAATGCTTTTTGCAGCAAGAGCATTAAGCTGCGAGGTCAGGAAACTATAGAGGCTTCCGGTGGAAATAAGATTAGACTTGACAGACTTCGCGCTTGGACCGGTATAGGTGCCGGTGATCAGAAGATTCATGGCCTGCTGCTGCCGCTGGTCGGCTGTCATCGACTGGAGCTCATTGCTGATGCTCATGTCGTCGTTGGTGGAGAGGTCGAAACTTACCGAGGGAGCGGACAGAGTATTGCCCACTTTCAGGGAGACGATGAAATTGACAAGGCTTGTATTGCCATTCATCTGGATATTGGTCTTGACATCATCGGTAGCGTTGATGTCAAGCGAAGGATTCAGTATGTCGCCATTCCAAGTGATATGGCTATTGCGGTCGAAAGTGAACTCCTTCATGCCCATCAGAGGTAACGAATAGCTGGCATATCCATTTCCAGTGTAGAGAGTCCCATTGAGTTTCATATCCCCCATGTATTTTTGGGAATAATTGAGGGTTCCTGAGGGATTAAGCTCTATTTTACCGCTGCTTCCAAGGTTGACAGTGACCTGCGCACCCTGGGATATTATAGCTTTGGCATTAATCCGCATGGCAAGTGAAGACTGCAGGGAATCCGCTTTTGCCACGACAGTGGTGTCGGCAAAATTGACAAAGCGCACGACATCTTCAGATGAACTTTGCCCGGAGAGCATGTCGGAACCACCCATCACCATATTATAGACCACATCGGTAGTTGGAAGGATATCCACCGTAGCGTCGACATTCAAACGCGACATCGAACCTTTGACAGAGGCATCAAGGTCGGCAAAGAGAGTACCGGTGATGTCAGCTTTGCTCTTCTTGACGCCGACGAGCTGCAAATTATCGGCCTTAGCGGTAAAATCCAAGAGAATGTTGGAGAATTTTGATGCATCGACAGTGCCATTGATGGTCAGAGGATTTTCATTGACAGCAGAGATGTTGAAATTGTCGAATTTCAGCACATTGTCGGCCACCACGATAGGTTCTGAGCCGAAGCGAAGTGTTGTGCCGAGCATATCGACATACACACCGACGGAATCACTTTCGATGCTACCGTTAAGTCGCGGGGCTACGAACGAACCGCTCATTGCCATATTTCCGGTGAGAGCACCCGAGAGGCTCATGATTCCCGGCGGGATGAAGGGATTTGCGATGGAGAGCGGGAATTTTGTGAGTTCAAGGTTGAGTCGCTCCGCCACCATCGAGCCATTGGGATTGATGCTGTCGGGAGCGAGAAGGAACTGCACGGCAGCCGCCTCTGCACCGTTGACAAGGAAACCGACCTTTCCACCGGAGCGACCGTTGTTGCCCAATCCGGCGGCGAGAGTGAAAGAGAGATTCCCCACCTTCTTGCGGGCAAACACAAGGTCGTTGATATCAAGAGATCCTTTGCCCAAAATGGCCTTACCATTATACCTTACGTTGATATCGGAATTCACGTTGGCAGTGAGAGGCGGGGCATTTAGAGCCATCTGAAGGAAATCCTGCACATGAATGTTTTTAAGGTTGAGATGCAGCGAATTGCCGCCGTCGGCTACAGGTTCTGTCTGCAGGAGAATGCTGCTCTCATCACTGCTTGCCTCGAGGTTTGCCTCAATTACCTTCTTCAGGAAATTGATATCCACGTAATTGTCGGAGTTGAATTGCCAGGGAAGATAAGCTATGGTGGCTTTGAGAGGAGTAAACCTTATCGACATCACCGAGTTGGCGAGGGAAGCAGTGAAACCGAGTCTATAACCCATCTTCTGCCGGATGTTGTGTTGCACCAGATATGCCGAAAGTCGGTTTTCACCCAGATACCCTCTCACATTAACATCAGCAAACTCATCGAGAGTGCCGGGGCGATTGCCGAGATGCACCTGATAGTCGATAAGTTGACCACGCGATTTCATATTGAAAGTGATTGTGTCGAGACGGGTGGTCCCAGACTTGAGATTATCCACCACCACATCACCCTTCAGCACAGAATCTTTCGACAGATTCAAATTAAGGGAGCCAAAACTCATGTCGGAAGAAGAAAGTAACTCTTTGGCGATACCTGAGCCATCGACATCAGCTTTCAGAGAGAAAATGGGAAGTTTTTCTTCAATGGCCACGACATCCACTTTTTTCTCCTCTATAATCTTAGGGAACAAATCGGCAACGGCAGAGAAAGAATCCACCACCGACTTCAATCCCGATGGAGAGAGAAACTGCAAAGACGCGCCAGTAGCGGTGAGTTCGCACAGGGTATGACTTGCATCGGCGTTGAGCCTCAGGTTTGCCCCTTTTTGCAAAACAAGGTCCTGGTCTGGGAGATGCCAGTTCAGGCTGTCGGCATCAAGGGTTACATCGTAGGTCCATGCTCTTGGAGAAGCATTCCCATAGAGATGAATTCGTCCGGCGCCGTAGTTTGTGGTTTCCGACATACCGAGAGCCATCAGGTCGATGTTGTGGATGTCGACCTCGAGATCAGCCTGATAGAAATCGTCGGAAATCGAACCTTTTCCCTTGATATTTAGATTTAGGGGAGAAGAGAAGGAGTTTGCATCAATTGAGAAAGCCCCGTTTTGAAGCGTGGCCACGAGGTCAATGTCTTTGAGGTTCTGATGATTATATACGAGTTGATTGAGATTTAACTTGATATCGGTATGGGTACCTTTCTTCTCCGGATTGAAACCAGCACCCCTTGCATAAAGATGAGCCGTCACATTTCCTATAAGAGAGTCGCCGATGAAAGAGCCGACATTTAGATTTCGGATGCTTAAGTCGGCCTCATACAATTCGGAGTTCATGCCGACCTTCCCTTCCCCGACGACACTGCCACGTGAGGTGGAGAGGTTGAAATTTGCCGCATAGTTTTCGCGGATTGCCGAGGCAGTTCCCTTGAAGGAGAGAGCCGGGATGCCGAAGCCTTTTATCTCCACGAAATTATCGGCTATCGACGGCTTTTGAAGTTCCCCCTCAAAATTGAGTTTTGCCACGAGTTGCTTAAAATCCAGGGCATTTTTCGCATTTCCACTTGCACGCAGCGAAAGAACGCCGGGGATCTTGACATCAACTTTATCTATGTCGGCATCACCGAGCGAACCGGAAGCCTTGACAACCGCATTGATGGGGGAAGAAGCCGGTATGGCGACTGTGTAGGGTCTCAAATCCGGCATGAAGGCATTCACGTCGGCAACTCCCAGAGAAGCACTGATATCCACATCGAGAAGAGCAGAAGGCAGCATCTCCATCAGGGCGTTGGGGATTGCAGCTGTGGCATCTATGTGCGAATTGGTGGTGAGAATATGAAAATCCTTGATATTCATACCAGCCGAGTCCATTGAGAATACGCAATTCGACTCTTTGAGAATCTCCAGCTTTCCTCCAAACATTTTGCCGGAAAGGGAGGCTATGGGGAGGGAGAGGGTTGAGGCTCTGTCGTAAAAATTCTTAAGAGTTATGCTTAGATTTGAGACACGAATGTCGTTGGGGTCGAAACCATCTACGGACGGAGAATCCTCCACGGCATAGCGAGCATAGAAATCTGCGAGGGAGATGCTGTCGGCATTGATTGTGAAGGGAACGGAAACAGAAGTGGTATCGGCCTCCGGAGCCGGATGATTTTTGACATAATCAGCAGAGGGTGCTATCATCTGGGCAAAACCGTCGGAAGCAGCCACCGAACCGAGCGACATCTTGCTCTCTCGCAAATCTATTATGCCATCATTGAGAGTCAGTTTTGAGGCATGAAACTGCAAGGTGTCGATGGTAGGGAGCATCGACATAGTGAAAAGAATGTTTTCTACATTGAGTTTTTTAGCCTTAATATAGAAAGGAGTGGAAGTGGTGTCTTGCGGCGAAGGCTTCTGTTTCCATACGTCCATATACATGTTCACCTTTCCGTTCTTAAGATAAGCATCATTTAGGTCAATGACGCTATTAGCGATATCCGCACTCGACTTGTCGTCGACCTGAAGAAGTCCCGCCCTGATTGTCATTAGCATTGAGGAGTCAGAACTGATCATCCGATAGTAGGCATCGACAAGTTTGAGCTTGTTGATCTGCGCATCAAGATGCAGCAACGGCATAAGTTTTACATCTGCAACGACCTCCTTCGCAAGCACCATCGTATCGCCGGAGACCTCAATCACTGACACATCCTGCAGCGACACATCAAGCGGGAATTTGAGCCTAAACTTCCCTATGCCTATCTTCATGCCGGTTTTTTCCGCTACTATTCCTGTAGCTGTCTTGACGAGAAAATCCTGAATTGGAGGAACATAAAGAAGCAAGGGGATAAGAATAATGACAACAACGATGCAGGCGAGGGTCTTCATCACCCACCTGAGCCACTTGTTATGTATAAGATGCTTTTTTGCAGCTTTTTTTGCGCCATTTGCATCTTCTGGTTCGCTTGGTTGGAGATTCAAATCTGTATCATTACCGACTGGAATCTTCTTGGAATCGTCATCGTGCATTCTAAAAAATCAGATATAGTCTATATTGAATAAACAAAATTTGCATATTAAGGTTTATAGGAGAATATGATTAAATGGTTATTTCGTTGGAATGATGATTGATGTGAAGAAAATATGCTTTACAACATATTCAGGGATTTGGTGGGGTGGTAGGGATTTTGTAATTTAGCGAATTGATTGGGATTCATGGGTACTCTTGGGGACGCTTGGGTACTCGTGGGTACGCTTGGGTACGCTTGGGTACGCTTGGGTACGCTTGGATGTGGATGAGAACAATTGAAAAAACTTAAACTAATACAAAATATCATGATTAAGACAACAAGAGGTATGATTGCGATGGCCGGCATCGGATTGATGTTTGCGGCCTGCAGTTCACAACCGCAGACAACAGTCACAGAATCAGGGTTGAACCCAGAGAAGTTTGTGGCAGAGTATCAGGGAAAGAATACAGGGCTCTTCACCCTAAAGAACGCCAACGGCATGGAGGTGAGCGTGACCAATTTCGGAGGCCGCATCGTGTCGATAATGGTTCCGGACCGCAACGGTGATTTCAAAGACGTGGTGCTTGGTTTCGACAGTGTCCAGGCCTATTTCCCGGAAAACAACCTGACAGACTTCGGAGCATCAATCGGTCGCTACGCCAACCGCATCAACCAGGGGAAACTCGCGATCGAGGGGGACACCATCCAGCTTCCGCAGAACAATTTCGGCCACTGCCTTCACGGCGGGCCATCGGGATGGCAATACAAGGTGTATGACGCCAACCAACTCAACGACTCCACTTTGGTGCTGACCATCGAGAGTCCGGACGGCGACAACAATTTCCCGGGCAACGTGAAAGCGGAAGTCTCCTATACCCTTCTTGCCGACAATGCCATCGACATCAAGTATTCGGCCACGACCGACAAAACCACGGTGATCAACATGACCAACCACTCCTACTTCAACCTTAACGGTAATCCGGAGGAGCCGATCACCAACAACATCCTAACCATCAATGCATCACGCTACACCCCGGTGGATTCCACCTACATGACAACAGGTGAGATTCTCGATGTGGCCAACACCCCGATGGATTTCACCACTCCGAAGGAGATTGGCGCCGACATCGACATGTTTGAGTTCGAACAGATCAAGAATGGCAACGGCTATGACCACAACTGGGTGCTGAATACCGCCTGCGACGACACTCAGGTGGCAGCAACCCTCTACTCTCCCACTACCGGCATCAAACTTGAAGTGCTGACCAACGAACCGGGCATTCAGGTATATACCGGCAATTTCCTTGACGGGACCGTAACCGGCAAGGGAGGCATCGTATATCAGCAGCGCACCGGCATCTGCCTTGAGACACAGAAATATCCCGACACCCCCAACAAGCCTGAATGGCCGTCGGCAACCCTGAAACCTGGCGACACCTACGAGAGCCACTGCGTGTTCAGATTCACCACTGAATAGGTTTATCGCTTTATGGTTTATAGGTTTATTTTGTCGGCAGCTTGACAATTCAATATTGAATACAGAAACAAACATAACAAGGCATAAATTCCAATAGAATAAACCCATAAACATATAAACCCATAAACATAAATTAGAATTTTAATTTTTAACTTTTAATTACAAAATGGCAGTATTAGACTGGATAGTGGTCGGGCTGTTTGCGCTTGCGCTGATCGGCATCATCCTATGGGTGATGAAGCAGAAACAGAACAATGCCGACGACTACTTTTTGGGTGGCAAAGACGCCACCTGGATTGCAATCGGCGCATCAATCTTTGCGTCGAACATCGGATCGGAACACCTCATCGGCCTCGCAGGCTCAGGTGCCTCGAGCGGTATGGCTATGGCCCATTGGGAAATCCAGGGTTGGATGATCCTACTACTCGGCTGGGTATTCGTGCCTTTCTATAGCCGAAGCATGGTGATCACCATGCCTGAATTCCTTGAGAAACGTTACAATCCCGCATCGCGCACGATTCTGTCGGTGATATCACTGATTAGCTACGTGCTGACAAAGGTTGCGGTCACTGTATATGCCGGAGGTCTTGTATTCCAGCAGGTATTCGGCATCGAGACACTCTGGGGCATCGATTTCTTCTGGATTGCAGCCATCGGACTTGTGATTATCACCGCCCTCTATACTATTTTCGGCGGCATGAAGTCAGTGCTATATACTTCAGTGCTTCAGACTCCTATCCTACTGCTGGGTTCGCTGATAATCCTTGTGTTAGGTCTTCGCGAGCTTGGCGGCTGGGATGAGATGATGCGCATCTGCTCCAGCGTGGAAGTGAATGAGTATGGAGACACCATGGTGAACCTGATCCGCGACAACCGCGACCCACAGTATCCCTGGCTTGGAGCCCTTATCGGTTCAGCCGTGATTGGTTTCTGGTATTGGTGTACCGACCAGTTCATCGTGCAGCGCGTGCTTTCAGGCCGCGATGAGAAGCAGGCCCGCCGAGGCACCATCTTCGGGGCATACCTGAAACTTCTGCCGGTGTTTCTGTTCCTTATCCCCGGCATGATTGCCTTCGCACTTCACCAGCACACGGGATCATTCCTTCCGATGGTAAACGGAGTGCCTAATTCCGACGCGGCATTCCCGACATTAGTTGCAAAACTGCTTCCCGCCGGCGTGAAGGGTCTGATTGTATGCGGTATTCTTGCAGCACTGATGTCATCACTTGCATCACTCTTCAATTCCTCCGCAGCCCTCTTCACCATCGACTTCTACCAGCGTTTCAAACCTAACACAGACCCGAAGAAGCTTGTCCGCATCGGCCAGGCCGCCACGGTTGTGATAGTGGTGTTGGGCATTCTCTGGATACCGGTGATGCGTTCGGTAGGAAATGTGCTTTATCTCTACCTGCAGGATGTTCAGTCGGTACTCGCACCGGGTATTGCCGCAGCGTTCCTTCTTGGAGTGACATGGAAACGCGCCACTGCCAAGGGCGGTATGTGGGGGCTGATAGCAGGTCTTGTGATTGGCATCACACGCTTGGGAGCGAAAGTGTTCTACAGCAATGCGGCAACGACACCGGAGGCAGACCACTCATGGTTCCAATGGCTATTTTTCGACACCAACTGGCTCTTCTTCTGCGGCTGGATGTTGGTATTCTGTCTGGCGGTAATTTTTGTAGTCAGCATATTTACCGAGAAGCCAGATCCCGAGAAGATCAAAGGACTTGTGTTTGGCACATCGACACCGGAGCAGCGACTGGCAACCCGTCAGAGCTGGAATCACTGGGATATCATCCACTCAATCATCATCTTGGGAATCACAGCAGCATTCTATTGGTATTTCTGGTAAATTTAAAAAAACAATTATGCTTGAGAAACTGAAAGAAGAGGTATATAAGGCGAATATGGACCTGGTGAAGCATGGCCTTGTCATCTTCACCTGGGGCAACGTCAGCGGCATTGACCGGGAGACAGGACTTGTTGTCATCAAGCCGAGCGGTGTCGACTATGACGTGATGAAACCGCAAGACATGGTGGTGGTTGACCTTCAGGGAAATGTAGTCGAAGGTCAACTGAAACCCTCCAGCGACACCCCGACTCACCTTGCCATCTACAGAGAGTGGCCGGAAGTGGGAGGCGTGGTGCACACCCACTCCACCTTTGCCACAGCGTGGAGCCAGGCGGGACTCGACATTCCCAACATCGGCACCACCCATGCCGACTACTTCCACGAGGCCATACCCTGCACCGAGGATATGACCGAAGGGGAAGTTAAGGGGGAATACGAGCTGGAAACCGGCAACGTAATCTTAAAACGTTTTAAAGGGATGAACCCCATGCATACGCCCGGCGTTCTCGTCAAGAATCATGGTCCCTTTGCGTGGGGAAAGGATCCTCACGACGCAGTGCACAATGCAGTTGTGATGGAACAGGTGGCGAAGATGGCGAGCATCGCTTTCGCCGCCAACCCGAACCTGACAATGAATCCGCTGCTGATAGAGAAGCATTTCAACCGCAAACACGGACCCAACGCCTATTATGGGCAAAAATAAAATGGCAATCCCATGCCCACTTGATTATCCAAGAGTAATCATGATTACCCATGTGTACTCATGATTACTCCTGATAAATCTTAAAAAGAACCTCAAATTAAAAATAAAGTTATGTACGAGAATTTAGAGATATGGTGGGTGACTGGCGCACAGTTGCTCTACGGAGGCGACGCAGTGGTAGCTGTCGACACCCATTCAAAAGAAATGGTGGATGGACTTAACAATTCAGGACGTCTTCCCATAAAAGTGGTATATAAAGGCACCGCAAACTCCTCAAAAGAGGTAGAGGATGTGATGAAAGCTGCCAACAACGACGCGAGATGTGTCGGCATCATCACCTGGATGCACACATTCTCACCGGCCAAGATGTGGATCCACGGTCTGCAGGCACTCCGCAAACCGCTTCTGCACTTCCACACCCAATACAACGCAGAAATTCCATGGGACACCATGGACATGGACTTCATGAACCTGAACCAAAGCGCCCACGGCGACCGCGAGTTCGGACATATCTGCGCCCGCATGAAAGTGAGAAGGAAAGTCGTTGTCGGCTACTGGAAAGACCCCGCTACGCAGGACCACATCGCAGTATGGCAGAGAGTTGCAGCCGCCTGGGCCGACGCTCAGGATATGCTTGTTCTCCGCTTCGGCGACCAGATGAACAACGTGGCTGTGACCGACGGCGACAAGGTTGACGCTGAAATGCAGCTCGGCTATCATGTAGATTACTGCCCCGTGAGCGAACTGATGGAGCACTACAAGAAAGTGAGCGAAGCCGACACCAAGGCACTTGTGGCCGAATACTTCAAGGAATATGCCCACGATGCAGAACTCGAGAAAGAAGGCACAGAAGGCTACAATTCTATCTATGAGGCCGCAAAGGCAGAGCTTTCACTGCGCAGCATACTGAAGGAGAAGGGGGCAAAGGCATTCACCACCAACTTCGACGACCTTGGCACCCAGGATATCAACGATCCGAAATTCGTGGGCTTCACCCAGATTCCGGGTCTTGCTTCGCAGAGACTTATGGCAGAAGGTATCGGTTTCGGCGCAGAAGGCGACTGGAAGTCGGCAGCCCTCTACCGCACACTCTGGTACATGAGCCAGGGAATGAAAAACGGTTGCTCATTCCTTGAGGACTACACACTTAACTTTGACGGGGCCAACAGTTCTATTCTTCAGGCACACATGCTGGAGGTATGTCCGCTCATCGCAGAGGAGCGTCCTCGCCTCGAAGTTCATTTCCTCGGCATCGGCATCCGCAAAGCACAGACCGCACGTCTTGTCTTCACCTCCAAACCGGGCGACGGCATCACAGCGACAGTGATTGACCTTGGCAACAGATTCCGTCTGATTGTCAACGATGTGGAATGCATCAAGTCGAAGCCGCTTCCGAAACTTCCGGTGGCATCTGCACTCTGGATTCCGAAACCGAACTTCGAAATTGGAGCCGGAGCCTGGATCATGGCCGGCGGCACACACCACAGCTGCTTCTCCTACGACATCACTCCCGAATATTGGGAAGACTATGCGGAGATGGCCGGCATCGAGATGGTGCGCATCGACAAGGACACCACAATGCAGGGATTCAAGAAGGAACTGAGAATGAACGACGTGTATTATCTTTTGAATAAATAATGGAAAAGATAAAGCAGACAATAGAGGCGGGGAAAGCCGTGCTCGGTATCGAATTCGGCTCCACCCGCATCAAGGCTGTACTCATCGACGAGAACAACAACCCGATAGCCCAGGGGAGCCACGAGTGGGAAAACCAGCTTGTGGATGGACTCTGGACCTACAGCCAGGAGGCAATATGGTTCGGTCTTCAGGACTGCTACCGCGACCTTCGCGAGAACGTGGAAAAGGAATATGGCGTTGAGATCGAAAGACTTGCAGCCATCGGTATCAGTGCCATGATGCACGGATATATGCCATTCGACAAGGACGGACACCAGCTTGCTGCCTTCCGCACATGGCGCAACACCAACACCGGCGAGGCCGCCGACACCCTTTCCGATCTTTTCAACTACAACATACCCCTACGCTGGAGCATCTCTCATCTCTACCAGGCGATACTGAATGGCGAAGAGCACGTGAAAGACATCTCGTTTCTCACCACACTTGCCGGTTATATCCACTGGCAACTGACCGGAGAGAAGGTGATTGGGATCGGCGACGGCAGCGGCATGATTCCCATTGACCCGACCACGAAGAACTACGACGCGTCGATGGTGGAGAAATTCGACAATCTCATTGCCGACAAGGGATATGACTGGAAACTTGAAGACATTCTTCCGAAGGTGCTTCTTGCCGGAGAAAACGCCGGAGTCCTCACAGACGAGGGCGCACATCGCCTTGACATATCCGGCAATCTGAAAGGCGGTGCACCGCTCTGTCCGCCGGAAGGTGACGCCGGCACCGGCATGGTGGCCACTAATGCAGTGAAACAACGCACGGGCAACGTATCTGCCGGAACATCATCCTTCTCGATGATAGTGCTGGAGCATGACCTGAGCCAGCCCTACAAGATGATAGACATGGTGACCACCCCCGATGGTAGCCTCGTGGCAATGGTGCACTGCAACAACTGCACCTCCGACCTCAACGCATGGGTGGGTCTCTTCCGCGAATACACCGAATTGCTTGGCGTGCCAGTAGACATGAACGAGATATTCGGCAAACTCTACAACAATGCGCTCAATGGCGACGCAGACTGTGGAGGATTGGTAAGTTACAACTATTTCTCCGGAGAACCCATCACCGGCATGAGCGAGGGTAGGCCTCTCTTCGTGCGTTCTGTGGCCAATCGCTTCAACCTTGCCAACTTCATGAGGGCAAACCTTCATGCAGCTGTGGCTTGCCTTAAAATAGGCAACGACATACTCTTTGATGAAGAGAAAATCAAGGTGGACAGGATCACCGGACATGGCGGACTGTTTAAGACACCGGGAGTAGGACAGCGGATACTCGCAGCGGCACTGAACTCCCCTATCTCTGTGATGAAGACAGCCGGGGAAGGTGGCGCATGGGGTATGGCGCTACTCGCAGGTTATCTTGTGAACAATATCAACGACCGCAACCTTGCGGATTACCTCGAGATGGAGGTGTTTGAAGGCAACACCGGTACGAGCATCACTCCTACAGATGACGACGTGGAGGGATTCAACCGCTACATCAAGAACTATATGGCCGCACTGCCGGTAGAGCAGACAGCGGTTGATGTAGTGAAGTAGTTGTCGGCGTTGTCGGCGTTGTCGGCATTATTATCGCGGTGCATTGGAATTATTCCATTGCATCGCGATATTGTGCATTGTGCATTGTGCATTACATAAAACGCTGACGCCGGAATCTTCACAGTTTCCGGCGCCAGTGTGATTTTTTAGCAACAACCCCTACTTTCACAAGCAAACATCATCACCTACTCAACCACTAACTTACAAATTATATCACTATTACTTAAAAAGCTTTTAGACTTGCATGTCAAGAGCATGTCAAGAGATTAATGCTATGCCAATTGCTTCAAACCAAACTCTTTTTCTCTTGACAATGCAAAATTATATAAACTTTTTGAATTGTGCAAATATTTTTCAAACAAAATTACCCCCCCCCCGACCAGTTTTGACCAATATTATCCCCTTTTGACCAATAAATTAATCATAAGCAGCTACTCAAATTAAAACAAATCCCAGCGCATATAATCTGCATTTAATTTGAACCGCTACTTACCACTTACAGAGATAAACTTTGATTTGGAAGATTGGAAGAATTTTGCTAAATTTGCAATGGGAATGGAGACTGGGATTTTTTAACAAGTTAGACGCCATGGAAAAAATTGAGAAAAAAAGGTTGGAGGCACTCCGAGATGCCATGAGCCAAAACGACATAGACTGCACCATCATCAACAGCACGGATCCTCATCAGAGCGAGATTCCCCCAGCGCACTGGCGCGGCAGGGAATGGCTAACCGGTTTCAAGTCGGAAAACGGCACCAACGGCGTTGCAGTAATAACCAAAGACAAAGCCTACGTCTGGACCGACAACCGCTTCTTCATTCAGGCCCGCCAGCAACTCGAAGGCACCGGGTTTGGAATGATGCCCCTCGACGGTCCGGAGGCCGTAGACCTAATCGGTTGGGTAGTTAGCGAACTGAGCGATGGAGCGACAGTAGGCATCGACGGGATGACCTTCAGCGTGGAGGAATCAGCGAAAATCAAGCAAGCCCTGAAGGAAAAAGGAATAACTTTCCGCACCAACTTTCCACAGTTTGACTATATGTGGCCAGACCGTCCGGCAAAACCACAAAACAGACTGTTTGTCCATGACGAGTCGATGGTGGGAGAATCGACCGGAGAAAAAACAGAAAGAGTATTGGAAGTGCTGAAAAGCAGCGGTGCAGACGCTCTGCTTCTGTCAGCACTTGACGACATAGCATGGATCACCAACCTCCGCACTGCAGGCGATATCTCATTCAGTCCGATGTATGTCGGGTATCTTTACCTCGACCTCAATGGCAAAAGAGTTCTCTTTGCCGACAATGCAAAAATCAGCGAGGAAGCCAAACGGCATCTCGAACGTTATGGCATTGACCTGAAGGATTACGATGAAGTGGCAACTTTCGTGGAGACTTTGCCAAAGGAAACACAACTGCTGATTGACCCCTCCCTTACAGCCCAAGGGATCTATGACCATATCAAATGCGAGGTGATCGCAGGGGGGAAAGAAATAGCCCGGCTGAAGAGCATCAAGAATCCGACAATGCTTCAGAACTGGCGCACCGCCATGGAGAAAGATGGAGTGGCCCTCGTCAGATTCTTCAAATGGATTGAAGAGGAATACCCCAAGGGAAATCTGACGGAGATGAGCGCGGCACGCAAACTGCGGGAGCTGCGGCTTGCAGACCCGGACTGCGTCGATGAGAGTTTTGCCGCAATTTTGGGCTGGAATGAGCATGGAGCGATCGTGCATTATGAACCAAGCGACGAAACAGACGTTGCTCTAAAGGGAGAAGGTCTTCTACTTGTAGATAGCGGCGGACAATACAAGCAAGGCACCACCGACATAACACGCACAGTGGCACTTGGTGGAGAACCGACAGCCGAACAAAAACATGACTTCACGCTGGTGCTGAAAGGACACATAGCCCTTTCAAGGGCTATTTTCCCGAAAGGAACCCGTGGTGCGCAACTCGACATTCTTGCCCGACAATTCTTATGGAATGAGGGGAAGGCATATTACCACGGCACCGGACACGGAGTGGGATTCTTCCTCAACTGCCATGAGGGTCCGATTCAGATAAGGATGAACGAGATACCAGTAGATCTGGAACCGGGGATGGTGATAAGCAACGAGCCTGGACTCTACATCGAAGGGAAATACGGCATCAGGACCGAGAATCTTGTGGCAGTGGAGAAATGGAAGAGCACAGAATTCGGTGATTTTTACCGGTTCAGTACCCTTACGCTTTATCCCTACGACAAGAGGCTAATCGACGATGCCATGCTCACAGAGGATGATAAGGCATGGATAGAGGATTATCACAAGGAGGTCCTGGAGCGGCTGAGTCCTCTGCTTAGCGAGGAAGAGAAGGAATGGCTTCATTCCAAATGCATAATGCACAATGCATAATGCACAATGGCTTCACTACGCGTAATTTTTAATTCTTAATTTTTAATTTTTAATTTTCTAAAGATGGCTATAATACAGGAAGTGAGGGGATTTGTACCGAAGATTGGGGGAAATTGTTTTCTTGCCGCCAACGCAGTGGTGGTCGGAGATGTGGTGGTCGGCAACGACTGCAGCATCTGGTTTGGCGCGGTATTGCGCGGAGATGTCAATTCCATCCGCGTTGGCAACGGAGTAAACATCCAGGATGGAAGTGTCTTGCACACCCTCTACCAGAAGTCAATAATCGAGATAGGCGACCATGTGTCGGTGGGGCACAACGTGGTGCTCCACGGATGCAAGGTGGAAGATTACGCCCTCATTGGCATGGGCGCAGTGGTTATGGACAATGCCGTGGTCGGCGAAGGGGCCATTGTGGCAGCCGGGTCCGTAGTGCTTAGCAACACCAAGATAGGACCTCACGAGCTGTGGGCGGGTTGCCCGGCAAAGTTCGTGAAGATGGTGGAGCCGGGAAAAGCCAAGGAGATGAACTATAAGATAGCAAAAAACTACCACATGTATTCGACCTGGTACGGACCGCAGGATTGACGTTGTCAGCGTTTTCGTCGTTTTCAGCGTTTTCGTCGTTTTCAGCGTTTTCGTCGTTTTCGTCGTTTCCATCGAGCAAAAAATATCATAATGCAGGAGACAGATCCGAGGATATTGAGACTGTTGGCGCAGTCCTTCCCAAACATACAGGCAGCAAGCACTGAGATTATCAATCTGGAGGCAATCCAAAACCTCCCGAAAGGGACGGAGCATTTCGTGGCGGACCTTCACGGTGAAAACGAGGCGTTTTCCCACATTCTGCGAAACGCCTCGGGCAACATACGCCGAAAAGTGACCGAAATATTCGGCACTTCGCTCCGCGAACAGGATATCCGCCAACTCTGCACGCTCATCTACTATCCGGAGCGGAAAATGGAATACATCAAGGAGGAGGAGAAAGACCTTGACGATTTCTACAGCATCACACTGCATCAACTGATACTTGTATTGCAAAGTGTATCATCAAAATACACACGCTCGCGGGTGCGCAAGCAGTTGCCTAAGGAATATGCCTACATCATCGAGGAACTGCTGCATGAATCACCCTCCGACTACGACAAGGAGGCGTATTTCCGCCGCATAATCGAGACCATCATCTCCACGGGTCAGGCCGACAATTTCATCATAGCACTCTGCAACACCATCCAGAAACTGAGCATCGACCAACTGCACATCCTCGGCGACATTTTCGACAGAGGTCCCGGAGCACACCTGATTATGGACACGCTATGCGCCTACGAGCGGTTTGACATCCAGTGGGGCAACCACGATGCACTATGGATGGGAGCAGCAGCCGGCAACAAGGCGTGCATTGCCAACGTCCTTAGGCTCTCGCTCCGCTATGGGAACATGGCAACCTTAGAAGACGGGTATGGCATCAACCTTGTGCCTCTTGCCACTTTCTCACTCGACACCTACAAGGATGACCCATGCGAGGAATTTATGCCGCATCTTATCGACAAGGAATATTCTGTCGACGGAAAGACCATCCAATTGCTTGCGAAAATGCACAAGGCAATCAGCATCATACAGTTCAAGCTTGAGGGGCAGATCATCGACCGCCGCCCCGAATGGGACATGGCAGACAGAAAACTGCTACACCACCTGCATCTCGACAGAGGCACGATAGAACTTGACGGGAAGGAATATGAACTGAGAGACACCAATTTCCCGACAGTGATGGATGAAGATCCATATAAACTGACGAAGGAAGAAGAGTCGCTGATGGAGAAACTGCTCCATTCATTTCTCGTGAGCGACAAACTATACCGCCATATCAACTGTCTTCTCTCCCACGGCAGCATGTATGCCATCTACAACTCCAACCTAATCTTTCACGCCTCCATGCCACTCAACGCCGACGGCACACTGAAGGAAGTGGAACTCTACGGCAAGAAATACAAAGGTAAAGACCTGATGCGCCAGATAGGGATGATGATGCGATCGGCCTTCAACGATGACACCGACGAGGAGATGAAGAAATTCGCCATCGACTATTACTGGTATCTCTGGAGCGGCAAGGACTCCCCTCTATTCGACAAGTCGAAAATGTCCACATTCGAGCGATATTTCATCATGGATGAGTCAACCCACGTGGAGGAAAAGGGAAACTACTTCAAACTGCGCAACGATGAGAAGAT
Organism: uncultured Sangeribacter sp.; assembly: GCA_964388725.1. Classification (GTDB taxonomy): domain Bacteria; phylum Bacteroidota; class Bacteroidia; order Bacteroidales; family Muribaculaceae; genus Lepagella. Next base: position 37,641 of record CAYMBR010000007.1, read on the forward strand.
AGTGGATGGAATTCTCGATGCATTCGGAGTGGAGGGTGAACACCGCCATATCATCAACGGCCATGTTCCGGTAAGGGCTGCAAAAGGGGAAAGCCCGATACGCGCCAACGGCAAACTGATGGTGATCGACGGTGGCTTTGCAAAAGCATACCACGCGACCACAGGGATCGCCGGATACACTCTTGTTTATCACAGCCGTGGTTTTCAACTTGTGGAACACCAGGCATTTGAATCTACAGAAAAATCGATTAAGGATGGCAGCGACATCATCGGCACAAAGCAGATTGTAGAGATGTCGGCACAGCGTTTGCGTGTACGCGACACCGACAAGGGGAAGGAGCTGCAGAGCCAGATAGAGGAATTGCGCGACCTTTTGCACGCGTTCCGGCACGGCATCATCAAAGAGCGACATCCGATGAGATGATTTTTTTGGGGATGTGGAATTTTTTTTGTAATTTTGCAGTTTGAAACAGCCCCTGACGGCTCAGGGGAATCAAACAAACAGTATGCAAGACATCCGCAATATAGCCATCATCGCCCACGTGGACCACGGCAAAACCACCCTGGTCGACAAAATGCTACTCGCAGGCAATCTCTTTCGAGAGAACCAGAATGCCGGGGAACTGATCCTCGACAACAATGACCTTGAAAGGGAACGAGGCATCACTATCCTCTCTAAAAACGTATCCATCAACTATAAAGGCACAAAAATCAACATCATTGACACTCCGGGACACGCCGATTTCGGCGGCGAGGTGGAGCGGGTGCTGAATATGGCCGACGGATGCCTGCTGCTTGTGGATGCCTTCGAGGGCCCGATGCCCCAGACACGCTTTGTGCTTCAGAAAGCCATCCAGATGGGTCTGAAGCCAGTGGTGGTGGTCAACAAGGTTGACAAACCAAACTGCCGCCCTGATGAGGTGAACGAAATGGTATTCGACCTGATGTTTAACCTCAACGCCACCGAGGATCAGCTGGATTTCCCAACTATCTACGGAAGCGCGAAAGAAAACTGGATGAGCAAGGACTGGAAAGAGCGCACCAACGACATCACGGCAGTGCTCGATGCCATCATCGAATACATTCCCGCTCCAAAGCAGATCGAGGGCGACCCACAGATGCTCATAACCAGCCTTGACTATTCAAGTTATGTGGGACGTATAGCGGTGGGCCGCGTGCACCGAGGCACACTCCGCGAGGGGATGGACATCGCACTCTGCAAGAAAGATGGCAGCGTGAAGAAACAGCGCATCAAGGAGTTGCACACATTCGAGGGTATGGGACGCAAGAAAGTGAGCGAGGTAAGTTCGGGCGACATCTGCGCCATCGTGGGTCTTGAGGATTTCGAGATTGGCGACACCGTGTCAATGCCGGAAAACCCGGAACCACTTCCGCGCATAGCCATCGACGAACCCACCATGTCGATGACCTTCACCATCAACAACTCTCCATTCTTCGGGAAAGACGGCAAATACGTGACCTCACGCCATATCCACGACCGACTGATGAATGAACTCGACCGCAACCTTGCGCTCCGCGTCAGCAAGGGGGATACGGAAGACAAGTGGACAGTATTCGGACGCGGCGTGCTGCACCTCTCCATTCTCATAGAGACTATGCGCAGAGAGGGTTACGAACTTCAGGTGGGTCAACCGCAGGTAATCATCAAAGAAATCGACGGAGTGAAATGCGAGCCGATCGAGGCCCTGACCATCAATGTGCCGGAGGAATACAGTTCGAAAGTCGTAGATATGGTGACGCGCCGCAAGGGTGACATCATCAGCATGGACACCCAGAACGACCGGATTAACATCGAATTCCACATTCCATCGAGAGGCATCATCGGATTGCGCAACAATGTCTTGACCGCGACAGCCGGAGAGGCAATCATGGCCCACCGCTTCCTTGAATATCAGCCTTGGAAGGGCGACATCGAGCGTCGCACCAACGGTTCGCTTATCGCAATGGAGGCCGGAACTGCTTACGCCTATGCCATCGACAAACTCCAGGACCGCGGCCGCTTCTTCATCTTTCCACAGGAGGAAGTGTATGCAGGCCAGGTGGTTGGCGAAAATGCCAAAGACAAGGATATTGTGGTAAACGTCACGAAGTCGAAGAAACTGACCAATATGCGCGCATCCGGAGCCGACGACAAGGCAAAGATTGTGCCGCCGGTGGTATTCTCGCTCGAAGAGGCACTTGAATATATCAAGGAAGACGAATATGTGGAGGTGACACCAAATCACATACGCCTGCGCAAGATAATCCTCGACGAGAACGAGCGCAAGCGTGCCAACCGCGCAGAAGGATAACCAAAGGATATAAGGATGAAGCATCCGCTGACATCAAAGGAAAGAAGAGGGCTTGCCGCAGTTGCTGTGGCAGCCCTTTTGTGCATAGCGGCAGGACCTTTGCTCCGGGGATGCGGTTGCTCTCACAGGGGGGAAGATATAAATGTAGCGAAAGGGGTTGAAACCGTGCTTCCAAGCGATTCTATCGACAAAGCCAACAAAACGGATTCCACATCACGCAAAGCAACCAAGTCAAAAAGCAGCAAATCCGCGAGCAGGAAGAGCAAAAAGACATCGGGCAAGACGACCACAAAGAAAGTGATACCTGTGAGAAATCCCCTTGACCAGCCTTGCGACGGGAATCAAAAACGATAGCCGCCGGAGAGCACAATACTTTGCAAAGTGCTGAAAAGGGAATATCGCTTCGACTGATACCAATAGCCACGGAATTGCCCCTGAAGGCCGGCAAACCAGTTGCCGTTGTTGTAGGTGAAAGATGTCATGCCGTGGGCGTTGAGTGAAAAGAGTTTGGCGCTTGCCTCCTGGGAATCCTCATAGCAATGGTCGAAACCTATTCCGGGCATCACGGTGATATTGTAGAGCCAATGGGGCGAGAGCACAAAGTTGTAGCCATATCCGAAGAGCAGGTTATAGTCGTGGTAATGAAACCGATATTCTTGTTCCGCCTGCCTTGCATACGGCTTTAATTCATCCGGGAGCATGCTGAAATCCAGCTGAATGTCCTGGTTGCAATAGGCAAAACCCGCAATAAAGCATCCTTGGCTTTTCTTCTGGATTTTTGAAAATGAATAGGCGGCAGCCTGCGAATATTTATAACCGTTGAAGAAATAATAGGCGTCTATTCCGAAATTTGTCATCTTAATTCCGGAAAACGGCAGTTTGAAAAACGAATGACCTTTATCATCCTTATAATCACCGAAAGTGCGGATATATGAGCCGCCATTGTTCTGATAATAATAAACTTCAGCTGCAAACCTTGCACAATTGAAACTGAATTCCTGCTTCTTGTAATTGATGGGACCACCTCCCAAAATATGCGACATGTCAAACATATAGCTGTAGCTGACAGCCATGTATTGGATAGATGGGCCAAGAAGCACATGCATATTACCGGAGATTATCGAATTCAGGTCTTTATTGAATTTGATATAGTAGGAATCGTTCCAGTTGTCGTTGATGAGGCGGGTACGCCAGCGTTTTCCGGTGCCGACCACGTATGCAGTGTCGGTCGTACTGAACACGTCATCAGCCCAGTTATAAATGTTTACGCAAAATTTCAGAAACGGAGGCCAAATGACAGTGGTGTCGCGCATGGCAAGTTTTCCTTTCTTGAAAAGATACCACCAGTTGCGATTTCCAAGACTATCTTCAGGCTGAGCTGCACTGACACCGGGATTTTCATCTTGAATTTCATTTGCTGATATAGAATCATTACGGAAATCTTCCATCAACTGCGAGGGAGACCAACGCAAGCCATTTGGCAGCGTCCCGCGAGAGGAGGCAGCCGAAAGGCATATCTGCATCAATATGAAAGCCAGCAGGAATTGCTTCTTCATTCTATCAAAGCCCTCCCCAAAATTAATTTTTAATTTTCAATTTTCAATTTTCAAAATATTCCTCTGCGGTCGAGTTCGCGCTTGTAGCGTCGGGCGTTGGCCTCATGTTCGGCGTAGGTTTTGGCAAAATTGTGGCGGCCGGAGAAGTCCTCCCTCGCGCACATATATATATAGTCGTGGTCACCGTTATTGAGAACGGCATCAATCGTTTCTACAGATGTGGTGCGTATTGGTCCGGGGGGGAGACCGCGATACATGTAGGTGTTGTAGGGACTATCTATTTTGGTCATTTTCGAAGTGATTCTCTTCACGGAAAAGTCACCACCGGCATACCTCACCGTTGGGTCGGACTGAAGGGGCATCCCAATCTTAAGGCGGTTGATGTAGAGGCGACCGATAGCCCCCTTCTCTTCAAGTGCATTTGTCTCCTCATCGACTATTGAAGCGATGGTCATCACCTCTGCGGGGGTCATGCCTAATGCGGCGGCCTTGTCGCGACGCTCCTGATTCCAGACATCGAGGTAATGGTTGCCAATTTTGTTTATGACTGATTCCGGCGAGACATTCCAGTAGAAATCGTAGGAATCATTGAGGAAAAGCGACATTGACTGCTCTGGAGAGAGGCCATATTTTTTGAGCACAGCAGTGTCGGTCATTGCCATGGCAATGGAGTCGGGCGTGAAATCAAATTTAGCCGCAATTCTCTGCTGAAGAACCGAAGGAAGCCGGAAGCCATTGATTGTCAGTTTGAGCGGATATTGCTGTCCTCCCGTGAGTCTGCGCATTGCCGTAAGCGGACTCGCCCCTTCCTCTATCATGTAGGCTCCATGCCGGGTCGAGAGGTCGGTGCGGCGCATCTTTGCAAGGCGTGTCACCTTGCCGGCATAGCCATCACCGAGGTATTTTGCCACTGAGTCGTGGAGTTGCAGAGCAGTGGCATTGACCGGAATTTTAATCAGGGCATTTGAGGAAGCCCGACCGGCAAACAGCCACAAATATACGGCTGCAATACAAGCCAATACAACCGCAACCACAACCAGTGTGGTCGCCAAGTGGCTCTTTGCTTTTTTATTTTTCCCCATTTTATAGGTTTTTCGATTGTTGGTCATGGTTGAAACCTGTTGATTATATTTGCAATCACGCCGGCATCAAAAATGTCGATATTCGCAATCGGGAGACTGATGCACCTGTGGGAAAGTTCGATGGAGGGAGTGACGTCAGACGGGCGGAAGAAACTCGCATAGCAGGGCTGGAGATAAGGGGGTGCCGGATAATGCACATCTGTGGCCACATCGTTGGATGCGAGCCATTCGCGCATGGCATCGCGGTGATCTTCCGGCAGAAGAATCACGTATTGATGCCAGACCTGGACCATTTCAGAGAAAATAACAGGTTTGACCACAAGCGGATTTGAAATGTTTTTAGAATAAGCGACAGCCACAGCCTGACGATGAGCTGTTTCCCGGTCGAGATGACTAAGTTTCACCCGCAACATAGCCGCCTGAATCTCATCGAGACGGCAGTTGTAGCCCACATAGACGTTGTGGTATCTGCTGTCGCTGCCATAGTTGGCAAGAGTCCTGACGGTGTCGGCGAGAGTTTTGTCGTTGGTAGTGACAGCGCCGGCATCGCCGAGTGCTCCGACATTTTTGGTGGGATAAAAACTGAAAGCGGCGGCATCGCCAAGGTTGCCGGTGGCGCGGTTGCCGTTGAAGCCCTCTTCCGCGGCCACGGCTCCGATGGCCTGCGCATTGTCTTCAATTATCACCATTCCCCGATGTCGCATCATCAGCGCCGCCTCCTGATCCCAGCAGGGAGTGCCATAAAGATGCGTGATGATTGCAGCCTTTATATTGAGGGGATTCACCTTCACGTTGTCGTTGTGGCCAAGAATCTCAATGGCTTTTTCCCAACTGAAATTCATGGTGTCGAAATCGGGTTCGACGAAGAAAGGAACCAGACCAAACTCTGTGATTGGCATCACAGTGGCAATATAAGTGTTGGCAGCGACAAGGACCGCATCCCCCTGGTGGAGAATGCCCAACTGGAGATAGGCGCGGAATATAAGCCTTATAGCGTCAAGACCATTGCTGACACCGACTGCATGTGGAGCTCCGCACTGATGGGAAAGTTCCTTTTCGAAGGCGGCAGTCTCGGGACCACGCAGATAGCAGCCGCTTCTAATGACATGGGAAGCGGCTTCCAAAAGTTCCGGCATCAGCGGAGCGTTAGTTTCTGAGAGACTTAAGAAATTCATTATATTCGTCGAGGTCGCGTATGTAGTCTTCCTCTTCATAGTGATGGTCGCAAAGCGCAAGGCAAACGGTGCCGGTAGTGAAGTCATGCATTGAGTCCCATACTCCCGGAGGGATAAGCACTCCCTTGTTGGCACGGTTCAAGCGAACCACCATTTCATCCTCCCCGTCGGAAAGGTGAAGGTCGAACGAACCGGATACTGCTATAAGCACGGTAGTGTTTTCACGATGCGCGTGTCCCCCTCTGGTTTCACCACCGGGGACATCATATATATAGAAAACCCGTTTTATGGAAAACGGCACGTGGCAACCCTCCTCAATGAAGGAAAGGTTGCCTCGCGGATCACATACTTTGGAGAATTCGAAAATCTTAACTTTGTCGAGAAGACGTCCCATTGGCTTACTTCTTGTCTTTGTTGCGCTCGAGTTGCGGCTCAAGGGCAGCCAATGCCAGGTCGAGGGCCTCCTCGAAGCTGTCGGCGGTCTTTGATGCAAAGAGAGTCGAACCGGGAACGAGGATTTCCACTCCCACTTCCTTATTCATTGCGGCCTCCGGCTTGATGAGTCTATAGTTTACGTTGACGCCGCTGATAACATCAAATCTGCGGACGAGTTTATCGATTTTCTTGTTGGTGAAGCCTTCGAGTTTGTCGCTGATGTCGAAGTGGATGGCTTTGATCATTACGTCCATAGTCATTAGATTTAAATTATTTTGAATGATTCCCCGCTCCTCCTTTATTTATATAACGCGAAAAAAAATCAAAATGTTGCTCGAAATTATAAGGAATTTTGTGTTATTTAATATATAACCTTATAATCAACTAAAAGCATGAAAACAATTAAATTCTTAGCGATCGTATGTGCATTATTTGCCATGGCATCATGCAGCGGCAACAAGCAGGCTGCCGACCAGGAAAGCGCCAATGAAGAAGCATTCTATGCCGGGCAACCGATAGAGAGCGGCATCTATGACGCCACTTACTACGACATCAAAGGGAAGGACTCACGCAAAGGGGCATTCGACGGCCGCGTGATTGCCGCAATAACACCCGAACAGTCTGTGATGTATGTCTATGAGAACGGCAACCGCACCAAAATCAAGCACCTCCTAAAGCTCGATGGGGCCTTTGAGAAAGAGGGCGACATCTATGCCTCCAAGTGCAAGGATCTTCCGGTTACTCTCGCGAAGGATAGTGCCGACTACGTATTGAACTATATCACCAACACCGACACCGTCAGCATCACTTTCGACGAAAAAGCCCGAAGCACCTATCAGCCGATAGAAGCCCTGAAGAAAATCCAGGAAGAGGTAAGTAAATGACAAAAGACAGGGACGCTATAAATAGCGTCCCTGTCTTTATGCCTATTGGGGTATTACTTCCTGCATATAGATGGCATCGAGACTCCATAGGGCGGCATCGTTGGTGCTGACTGGAAGGAGTTCATGCTGCGGAGCCGGCACCTCACTTCCCACTAAGAGGTTCATCTGCGGACGTGGGGCCTCGGTATGCTCTGCCCTTGTCAGGAGGTCGTCCCATGCCTCACGCGCCATTGCCTTGTCGCCACGCATCCACGCCGAATAGGCCTGAAGACGGGATACACGGAATTTGTTGTGGCGGATTTCCAACGACTTCTGTTTATAGTGGGTGGCATGTTCAAGCCAGGCATCAGCCCAGTCGCTGTCAGGGATAAGATCCATCATCTCATTCATCTGCTCAAAACCGCCCATTATCGTCATCAGATGGTTGGTGGTCTGAAGTTCTGGGTCGCATTCCGATGTTATGATACCGGTTGCCGGGTCATAGCCGAGGGCGAGAGGGCCGGTAAAGAGTCGGCTTGGCAAGGCACAGATGCTTTTCATTCCGGCAATAATCTTATCGCGGTAGGCGGTGTTTTGAGTCCTCTCCCACTCCGTCATCCAGTTGCCGGCGTAAGCAATCCAGTCCGGTCCAATGCGCAGACGGGCCGGGGCTGTGCATGGATATTCCTCGCGGGGTTCGGCAAGGCGCATCGGGTCGATTGTGTAAAGTTTCTGGTCGGAATCCGTCACATCGCTCATCAGGTCGCCGAGACGTTCGTCGGCAGTGAGATAATACATTATGCGGTTGAACCCGGCCTGGCTTATGCGGGCCTCCTTTGCACCGCATCCCCAGTGGCATACATTGTGGCGGCTGCCAAGTCCGGCATTGGGTCCGATGTGATATACGTCCACCTCCGAGGCATGGCGGGTCATCGCCGTGGCCATTTTCCAAAGGTCGAGATCTGCGGTGCGCAGAAACTGATACCATAGCCATAGGTTGCTTCCGAGTTCGGTGTTGTCCCAGGCAAAACCGCCCACGTCGTAACGCCAGCAGTGGCGCACCGGATCGTAGGCATGCATAATGTCGCCATAATGCCAGAAACCATACCAACGGTTTTCTTCGATAGCCTTTTTATAAAAATCTGTGTAAAGGTCAAGGCGGTCTTCCACATCAGCGCGCGCTTCCGAGGAGCGGTCGGGAAGTCCCCACACACCGAATGCCTTGCGGCGATGCAGATAGTCGGGAGTAGGGAGAAGGACGTTTTCAAGGCCTAAGGCGGCGGCAGTGATGGAGAAATTATCCTTTCCGCGATAGCCAAGGTCCGGGCGGAGAGTGATCGAAGATGTACGCGCCACACCATAAGGGGTGCTCATACCCTCCTGCACATCCTCATAGCTTGCGTCGAGTCCATGGGCGCGGTCGTCATAATGACGCAGATCCATCGGCTCGGCATCGGGATTCCACAGCCAGGCATAGACTGTGGCAGAGTTGGAGCGTGCCCCCTCTACCTCAAGACCGGAAGGACATGACTGCCAGAAATCTTTCATGGCGACTGTGAGACCGCCTGTGATGTCGCCGACATATACGCAACCCTGTGCGCGATGTCCGCCGAAAGTTCCAATCCAGGGGGAGCCGGGGGTAGCCCGTTTGCGGATTGTGAAACCATCCGGTCCATTCTGGCTCAACCGGAAACCATCCCATTCAGCCCAGTCGGAAATAAGCCCCTGTCCTTGCTTGTCGAAATCCTCGAAATCGGCTACCCTCTCGCCTCTCATCTGCATCTCCTGCACAGAGGGATAGGGCTTACCCGTTGACGGATTTTTAAGTACACGACGACCTACGAGAGGCTGCACCGGTTCACTCCACACCCCGCCATCGGCGGTGGAGAAAGCCACATGCCGGTTGTAGGTCTGCTCACGCATCGGCACATCGAATGCCAAACCGAGGGCGGAGATGAAATCCTTGTCCTGGTCACCGTCGAAGATGAAGGAGTGGGTAAGTTTTATGTCGGGGCTGCTCCCAAAGACTCCGAGACGGATAGTCCAAGGCAACCACTCGCGCCCATCGGCGGAGCGATGCACACCTGTCATTTTTATCACGGCACTCTCCGCACCGTTACGCTCAATTTCCGAAGACAGCAGACGACTGACCATGTCAGTGGCGACTACCGAACCGCCATAGGGAGAATCCTTAACCGTAGCCACAAGAAAGGCCGCTCCCGCGGTCTTCACACCGCCAGTGACAATAGAATCTATTATGTTTTCAATCAAAGCATTGGGATTACCCATCTTTGGAATAAAAACGTAAGACTCGCCGGCTTTGACAATAATCCGGTTGCCATCGTCGGAAGCAAGCTGTTGCTTGGAAACGTTCTTTTTACTTTTCTTTTTGGATTCAGCCCCTATTTTTACATTGAGGTCTGTGGTGCCAGCGGGGATTGTGCCTGAGACTGCCACCCATTTCAGGCTTCCGTCAGGCCAATATGCAAGCGGCCATGATTCGGTGGAGAACTCGGCATCGGAGGAGGCGAGGGTGAGCGGGGTATTATTGCTAACAGCTCCGGCATCGAAGGGGACACCGAAAGTGACGGGGACATCCGATTTCGGTGTATTTCCCACCCATGAGAGAGGTACGTTGGTTTCCTGAAGCGGTTCGCAGGAATATTTGAAATTTGTGAGCCGAGTGCGACTGAGGGTTGTGCGGAAAGCAAACCATCCTTCGGTGAGGGGATTCGGGTCGCGGAAATCTACGAGCCGTTTGCCATCTATGAAGTATTGGGTGCGGAGTCCGTCGGTGGTAATCTTTATGTGATACCATTTGCCGGATTTCAGAAGATTGTCGGCATCAGTATATTCGGTGATGATTGCCGGGCGGTAATCGGGATTGTCCACTCCCCTCTCGTCACCGTCGTAGCGGCGGAAGCGTGTCGTGGAGTTATGGTTGCCGCCATAACCGACATAGTAAAGGCGAAGGGTGTAGGAGTTTAGGAATTTGCCACCACGTTTTGCCAGGTTGACAAACGGGTCCTTGGCCTTGGGGTCGGAGGCCATCCAGAAGCAGTTGAGGTCGGAGAGTCGGTCGTCGAGGTTTTCGGTGACTACCTGCGCATCGTATTCGATTATGGTGCGACCCGACATTTTGTCTTTACGCCAGACGCTGAGCCCCTTCGGGGCTACAAATTCGGCGGTGTCGCCACGAAACGTAATGTCGCATGGACCTTCCGACTCCACTTTCCAATATTTGCTGAATTCCTTGGCATTAAGACCGGAGGGTTGGGAGTTGTTGGTTGTCGGTTGTCGGTTGTCGGCGACTGACGCTGCATTTAAATTTAGAGCAAATGCCAGCAATGATATAATAGAAAAAAATCTTAAGTATCGTTTCATTTCGGTATGTTTTCGGTTGGTATATTTAGACTCCTTCTCATAAAATTTTTATGATATGAGGTCTGACAACCGCACCTGATTATCACCCTACAAAATTAATCATAAAATTTTAATATACAAAATATTTTAAAATAAAATACGTGTTTTGTACCGATTTCAATGCGTGTTTTGTACCACTGCCCCTTCCACTCCTATATCTTATTGTATATCTTACATTTCATATAAATATTTACATTTTTCAAGGCAACCGCTACCATAGAAAAGTCACATTTTCAAGGGAACGTCGACCATAGAAAAGTCACATTTTCAAGGCAAAGGTGCAAATTTTACTTGAATCTGCCAAAGATTCAGTCTGAAAAAGACAAGAAGAAGCACATCAATAATGCTTACTGTTCAAAAGGATCTTTATTTTTTTTGATTTTTCAAAAACGAGAACAGATACGCATGGTTGTAATTGTAAAAGAACCCATAAAACAATTACGACTATGTTTGATGAAGATTATTGCGATGAAGAATTCAATGCAGCTGAAGAGAAAAAAGGAATTCAATACCACAAGCCTACAGGGAGAGTCTCTCTTAATGATGTAGACAGAATGACCTACACCCGCTACTAAGTGCTTGACCTCACCGAAGCGGAATTCGGCATCGAGGAGGAATCCTGGGAGCAGATTCTCGGTTATCGGTGCAACTTTTGCGCCGCTATCGGGCGCACCGGCTATCGAAAGGTTGAGGTCTTGAAGCGACTCCTCGGCGATGACATCGCTGAGAAAGTGATACTCCCCGATGATGTCTGCCGCCGACACATCAACGTCATCATGCGCAATCCCGGCATACATCTTGTTGAGGTAAGACCCAGCTGCAAACTCTTCTCAATGAAAGGGAATGCCATTATGAACAAGAGGAGAACCAAAGTAATCTACAATCCAACAACACAACCCTCACCAGATAAAGATTGTCCTTACGAGCAAATTTGTAGGGACGTGCCTTTGGCACGTATCGCTTTTAATGCCACGCACCAAAAGCACGTCACTACCCTGTTGGCATTGAGGTAGAATCTCCCCAATCGATTACAGTGATTGTTTAAAACCGAAAGTTGAATTTTACAAAAGGATTGTGTAAATTTGCACTTGCCAGTTGACTCTACATCGACCAAATTGCCGGAACAAAGAACCGTTTCCATCTTGATGGAGATAATTTGTTTGTCCAATCAGCCGGACAGATTTTAATGGATTCGCTGTCCTGAATATAAGTGTATACCTTATCATCCTGACTGCTGAAAGAATAGTTCTGATGTTTTATCCGATATTCACCCATTAGGGTGTTGACTTTACTTTGATTCCATAATACCTTTGTCGCTCAAAAAATATAAAATTATGGAATCCTTATATAGCAGAAATCGAATTTACCTTACGCCGGAGGAACAAGAAATTATACGTGGGAAGCGTATATTGTTAGGTGGCGCAGGACTGGGAAGTGATATTGCCGAGTGCGCATTACGACTTGGTTTTGAGAAAATCACAATAATTGATGGCGACAAGGTTGAACTCAGTAATCTGAACCGGCAAAACTACACGTGTGCTGATATAGGCAGAAACAAATCCGAGGCATTGGCCGACAGACTATTATCCATAAATCCGGACGCAGACATCAAATACTTTTGCGAATATATTGACCAGACGATTCTGAATAGACTCGTCTGTAATTGTGACATCGCCATCAATGCACTTGACTTCAAAGATGGGACACCTTTTGACTTTGACAAACGATGCAGTGAATTGGGAGTCCATGTCATACATCCGTATAATTTGGGGTGGGGAGGAATGATTTTGATAGTATCACCAACCGGTATACCCATATCATCTTTGTTCAGGCATGAGCCTAACTGCAAATATGAACTTGAAATGGCAGAATACATAGACGGCTACAGTCAGTTCTGGAATATCCCGGAAAACAAATGGCTACATGATGTAATAAACAACTACCAGAAAGAAGATTCAACATTGCCCACACCTCAACTATCAGTTGGGGCATGGATTGCGGCGGCATTGACAACAAACGCTATGGTTGAATTATCGTTAGGCAAGCCGGTCAAGGAATGTCCTAAGTTTTATCTTGCGTCCTTTATGGGCGATAGAAACTAATATGGGCAGTTCATACTATATGAGTTTATAGTTTCTGGCGAATGCAAGGGCTTCAGAGATGCTCTTGACATCCAGCTTCTCGAAGATGGCTCTTCTTCGGGATTTTATGGAATCTCTGGATCGGTTCACAATATTGGCGATCTCATCCACCGTCTTGCCTTGGGCAGAGAGAAGAAGCACCTCTTTCTCGCCTATGCTCAATTTCACGCCCTCCACGGTTGTCCATCTGTCCATATCCAAATCGAATCTCCAAAAACTTGACTGCCCTATTTTTCTGATCTCGATATTACCCGGCTTGTCATGATTAGAAATAGACACATAACATACGGCAAGCCACATGTGCCCATTGGAATCCATAGCTAACGGTGTCAACTTATGATTCACCAGCACTTTCTCTCCCTTATTGATAATATGGAAATCATAGCTGATTGTGAAAAGTTCCCGTTCCTCAATGGGTTTGTTGTTGAAGAACCGGAAGCCTATGGAATTGATTTTAAGCAGCATGTCTAATTCCTCTTTGGGAACATGTGTGGTATAGAAGCTGTAGCCCAACTTCATGACTTCCCCCGCCGTAAAACCGCAAAGGAACAAGGGATTGTCTGAAACATATAGGAAGTTCATGGCAAAATAGTCTATGACATAGATGCTCTCGTATGCAATCTTTGCCATAGACTTCAACGCATGAACATAATCGTTGGCACGGGCATAATCCTCGTGGCTTATGTCCGAAGCCCTGTTTGATGAGTTGAAAAATCTTTCTTCCAAATTTAATAAGTCGTTTTCGACTGCAAAGATAATAAAATTGATTACATTCGTAATCTCTTTTATAAATTAACATCCTTTAGGGTGAAAAAGTTCCTGCGAAGTGCTGTATATCCAATTTCACCCTTTATGGTGATGACACGGCAAACGCCGGCAGATAACTTTGCAAATCAAAAACGACATGGAAAGAACCATTATAGAGGCAGAAGGATACCGAGTAGTTGAAACTAACAATTGCTCGTTAGAGGAGATTGTGGAGTTTGTGGTAAAAGAAAACTACTTACACCATCAGAAGAGCTTGCCGGAGAACATATGGAAGAAGTCGAGGAACTAATAAAAGAAGAACAACAATTGCTTCCAACATCAAGATTCTTCGTAGCAAGAGATAATGGCGGTCGATTAATAGGCTGTATCAGACTTCATCGCTGGAATCATACATCCGACTTGCCAATAACAAAATTTGGAATTCGTGTTGAAGAAGCCTTTCCCAAAGAAGAATATCCCAACATCTGGCATGTAGGAAGGTTTGCTATTAAAAGTCAGATAAGCAATGATGCCATCGTCATTCTAAAAACATTAGGTAGGTTCTAAAAATACATGAATTTGAGTGTATGCCTATCCGCTTATATT
>CAYMBR010000008.1:0-47685 GCA_964388725.1 uncultured Sangeribacter sp.
GCGGCTAAAGCCGCATGTTCCATGCCAAGCTTCGGCAACTGGACGCGGGTGGCGGCTAAAGCATGTGATGATTGCTTAAATAATTTTGGTAATGTCGGGAAAAAGTGCTAATTTAGCGGTGATAAAAAATGTCCAAAATTGACAAAGCGAAAGAATATGGAGAATTTTGTGTTTTTCCCCGGGACGAAATATGTATTCGGCAGGGGAGTGGAAAGCCAGGTTGCCAAGCAACTCAAGGCTTTCAATATGAAGAAACCGCTGATCGTATATGGCAAAGGATCGATAGTGAGATCCGGTCTTCTCGACCGGGTGAGGAAAAGCCTGCAAGATGAAGGAATAGAATATGCCGAACTTGGCGGTGTGCAACCCAATCCGGTTGACTCAAAGGTGTATGAAGGAATTGCTCTTGCCAAGAAAGAGGGTATCGACTCACTGCTTGCTGTGGGAGGCGGAAGCACCATCGACACAGCGAAGGCAATTGCCGCCGGAATGCTCTACGATGGAGATTTCTGGGATTTCTATTGTGGCACGCCCGTGAAGGCGGCTCTTCCCGTCGCGGTAGTATTGACGATACCGGCAGCCGGAAGCGAGGGGAGCGGCAACACCGTGATAACCAAACTTGACGGCCTTCAGAAGCGCGGGATGGGGAGCGACTGCCTGCGCCCACGGTTTTCGCTACTGAACCCCGAACTGACATTCACACTTCCTCCCTATCAGACGGCAGCCGGCATCACCGACATGATGGCACACCTTATGGAACGCTATTTCAGCAATACGAAGGATGTGGAAATCACCGATCGCCTTGGCGAGGGAGCGATGAAGGCAATTATCGCGGAGGCTCCGAAAGTGATGGCGAATCCGGAGGATTACGATGCAAGGGCCAACATCATGTGGTCGGGCACCATGGCCCACAACGGGCTGACGGGATGCGGAAGAGTTGACGACTGGGCTACCCATGGACTTGAGCACGAGCTGAGCGCAGTTTACGATGTGACCCACGGCGCCGGACTTGCCGTGATGTTCCCGGCATGGATGACCTACGCAGCCAAGGAGAACCCATGGAAACTCGCGCAGTTTGCACGCCGTGTCTTCGACATAAAGGAGGACGATGAGGAGAAGACCGCCTATGCCGGCATAGAAGCGCTTAAGAAATTCCTCGCCTCAATAGGGATGCCAATCAACATGAAGCAACTCGGCATAGAGAATCCGGATATAGAGTTATTGGCAACCAAGGTAGTTGAGAACAAAGGGGAAGTCTTCGGCAACTACATAAAGGTAGACAAGGAAGTGGCCAAAGCCATCTACAGGCTTGCTATTTGACCCAGAAAGACTTGGTGAAGAGGAGGAGGACAGTGTAGAGTTCCAGACGACCGGTGAGCATGATGAAACTGAGAATCCATTTTGCAGCATCGGGAATAAGGGCGAAGCAGCTTCCTCCTCCCACTACATCAATACCTATGCCACAATTGGAGATAGAGCAAAGGGCATAGAAGAAACTGTCGGCAAGTGGAATTCCAAGGATGGCGAGGACAGTGCCACCCACGAGCACCACCATAAAATAGATGGCGATGAAAGCGAGCACCTTCATGGTGCGTTCGAAGCTGATACCCTTACCATTGAGCTTTACAGCCTTCACTGCGGAAGGATTCATGGTGACATACATTTCATTTTTCAAAAACCGCCAGAGGATGATAAAGCGGTCGAGTTTTGCGCCGCCGGAGGTGCTTCCGGAGCAACCACCCATAGCCATAAACACGATGAGTATGAGACAAGAGAGTGGTCCCCACTTGACGAAGTCCGGCACCATGACACCGGTCGACGAGATCACTGCCACACTCTGAAAGAGGGGGGTGATTGTGGCATCCTCCCAATTGGAGACAAGATTATTGGCGAGCATCGAGACAAGGAAGACAACATAGCCCACCAAAATGAAGATGCAAAACCACTTGAAGGCATCATTGCTGAGAAATTTACGCGGATTGCCGGAAAAAGCAGCATAAATAAGGTTGAAGTTGACGCCACCGACAAACATGAATATTGTCAGTATGATAATAATGTAGGGGCTATTCCATTCGTGGATGTGCATGTCGTTGGTGGAGAAACCTCCGGTGGAGAGGGTGGAAAGACCATGGCACACGGCCTCAAAAAAGTTCATCTTTGTGAGCCAAAGCGAGAGAATACACACCAAAGTGAGAGAAACATAGATGAGCCACAGCGATTTGGCAGTGTTGCTGACACGAGGGCGGATCTTGTCGTGGGTGATACCGGTCACCTCCTCATTAAACATCAGCATTCCACCTTTATTATTAAGCATGGGGATAACTGCCAATGTGAAGAGGATTATACCGAGGCCACCAATCCACTGCATCAGGCATCGCCAGAGCAGCAGCGAATGTGGAAGACTCGACACACTGCTCAATACGGAGGTGCCGGTGGTGGTGAAGCCGCTCATAGTCTCAAAGAACGCATCGGTAACGGTGGCGTGGGTGCCGGAGAGCAGGAAGGGGAGCATTCCGAAAAGGGAGAGTATGACCCAAATGAGGGATGTGAGCAGGATAGCCTCTCGCTTGCCCATGTCGTGGCTGCGGGGACGCAAGCTCATCATGATGAAAGCGGCTCCAAGAGTGATACCGATCGAAAGGAGCATTGGCGTAGTGTTTCCCTCCTTATATATAAAGGAAACCGCCATGGGGATGGTCATGAAAAAGGCGAGCACCATAAGCAGCCAGCCTATGACGCGCAGAAGCATACCGATATTGATGTATGCACGTCGCTTACTTGTCAGTTGAACCACTTTTCTACTTTTGAAATTGTACCTGAAAGGCAGAATACCACCACGTGGTCGCCCTCCTCGATTTGAGTCATACCGCCGATAAGCTCGGCATTGCCGTTGCGGATAAGAGCCGCAAGAGTCATGCCCCAGGGAAGATGGAGATCTTTCACCTTGTTGCGGGTAATCTTGGCCTTGGGCTTCACTTCGAGTTCGCACACTTCGGCATCGGTCAGGGCGAGGAACTTGGAATTGGACTCATCGGAATCGAGCATGATCTGGAAAATGCTCGACGAAGCCATGAGTTTCTTATTGATGGCATGCCCGATGTTGAGGTTTTCGGCAAGGCTTAAAAACTGAAGATTCTCAACATCCGCAATAGTCTTTACCACTCCGAAATCCTTTGCCGTGAGACAAGAGAGGATGTTGGTCTCCGACTGATTGGTGAGGGCGACAAATGCGTCATACTGATAGACATTATTGTCGCGCAGGACATCGACATCGCGTCCGTCGCCATTGATAACCTCAACGTCGGGCAGTTCGGTGGCCAGATACTCGCACCGGTCGCGGTTGATGTCGAGAATCAGAATATCATATTTATCCTTGAAGTCCTTACAGAAGCGGAGAGCGATCTGGCTTCCCCCCATAATCATGACTTTGCGGATGATTCGCGACTTTTTGCCACAAAGGGTTCTCACCTCGTCGATATATTCGGGAGAAGTTATAAAATAAACGATGTCGTTGTTTTCGATGGTGTCGTTGCCGCCGGGGATAACAGTCTCAGCATTTCTCTTGATTGCGGCGACATGGAAATGATGGGCGGAAACCGGCATATCCTTAATCCTGATACCGCACAAAGAGGAATTGTCGCGGATTTTGACACCGATAAGGTTGAGCTGGCCATCGCCGAGTTCGACCCAGTAGCGGGCCCAGTTGTGGGAGAGAGAGAGGTCGATGGCCTGGGATGCGACATATTCCGGATAGATAAGCGTGTCGACACCAAGATCGCGGATTATTTTCCGATTTTCCGGCTTCATGAACTCATAATTGTCGATACGAGCCACGGTCTTCTTGACACCAAGACTTTTTGCAAAAGAGCAAGAAGCGATGTTTCGGGTCTCGTAGGGGGTAACGGCAATATAGAGGTCGGCACTGCCGATGCCGGCGTTTCTCATGGTCTCGAAAGAGGAGGTGGATCCCTTCATGGTCATGAGATTATAATGAGAGTCGAGGTTGTCAAGTTTTTCCTGGTCACTATCGATAACGATAATGTCCTGGTTTTCGTTGCTCAGCATCTTAGCAAGATGCGAGCCCACTTCACCTGCACCAGCGATTATAATCTTCATAAAGTATTAGGGTTTGGGGTTGTGGATTAGGGATTTGACGGTGGCGGCGATACCGGCGGCGTCATAGCCACATTCATGTTTAAGCTCAGCCACACTACCGTGAGAAACCCAGGAATCGGGAGCACCAAGGCATGTGACCGACACGCTGGAGTGATTGTCGCGACACCATTCGGTGACGGCACTTCCAAAACCGCCGTTTTTCACCCCGTCTTCAACAGTGACAATATGCCGGTGGGTGTCTGCGATGTGTTTGAGCAGCTCAGTGTCGAGCGGTTTCACCCAAATCATATCGTAGATATCGAAATCTAGACCCTCCTTAAGTGCTATTTCCTTGGCTGCAAAGGCATCCTTGAGCACGGGACCTATGGTGAGCACGGCGATGCCGGAGCCGGACTCGGCGGAAGCCACCCGGCCTTTGCCCACTGCGATTTCCCTCATGGGAGACTGCCAATCTAAAGTGGTGGCTTTGCCACGAGGATATCTGATAGCAAGCGGCGCGGAAGTCTGAAGCGACGTGAACATAAGATTGCGCAGGGTCTCCTCATCGGCCGGAGATGCCACCCTCATGTTGGGAATACATCTGAGATACGCTATGTCGAGAAGGCCATGGTGGGTCACGCCGTCTTCGCCGACGATTCCGGCACGGTCGATGCAGAAAGTGACCGGGAGGCCCTGGATGCAGACATCATTGACAATATTGTCGTAAGCACGTTGTAGGAAAGAGCTATATATAGCGGTGAAAGGACGTTTGCCGCCAGTGGCAAGTCCGGCGGAGAAAGTGACGGCATGCCCTTCGGAGATACCGACATCAAAGGTTCGGGTTGGGTATTTCTCGAGCATCAGACCGACGGAAGTGCCGGAAGGCATGGCGGCAGTGACGCTCATCACGCGCTGGTCCTGATCGGCAAGTTCGACGAGGGTATGACCAAATACGTCTTGCCAGTTGAGCGGAGAGTTGCCGGATTCCTTGCACAGTTTTTCGCCGGTTTCCGGATTGAATTTTCCGGGAGCATGCCATTGGGCAGGATTTTCCTCCGCAAACTTATAACCCTTACCCTTTATGGTGTGCAGGTGAAGTAGCCTCGGAGTCTCCATATTCTTAATGTCGCGGAGAATCTTGACGAGTTTCACCACATCGTGGCCATCGAAGGGACCGAAATATCGGATGTTGAGTCCTTCGAAAATGTTTTGTTTTCCACTGACGAGGCTTTTGAGAGAGTTGGCAAAGCGCTGGATACGACCTTTGCCCTCATCGGTCACAAAACCCTCACGGCGGAAGGCATTATAGATTTTTGCGCGCCACTTGTTGTAGCCGGCAGAAGTAGAGAGTTCGGAGAGATATCTGTGAAGGCCACCTACATTAGCATCGATGCTCATGTCATTGTCGTTGAGAATGATGAGCAGATTGTTGGGATTGTTGGCCACATTGTTGAGTCCTTCGAAAGCAAGACCGCAGCTGATAGAGGCATCACCGATGACTGCTACAGTCTTGCAATTTTCCTTGCCCGGGGTGTTTCGGTCGGCGATGGCGCGTCCCAGTGCGGCGGAAATGGAATTTGAGGCATGACCGGTGACGAAAGTGTCGAAATCAGATTCGAGAGGGGTAGGGAAACCGCTGATACCGCCCCTGGTGCGCTGGGTTGCGAAGAGTTCCTTTCTGCCGGTCAGGATTTTATGTGCGTAAGCCTGATGCCCCACATCCCAGAAGAGATGGTCGGAAGGGGTGTCATAGACATAATGGAGGGCGACAATGATATCGACAGCGCCCATGCTTGAGGCGAAATGACCCGGATTTAAGGCGAGATGGTCGATGATGAAACGCCGGATATCGTCGCAGAGAGCGGGGAGCTGCTCGAGCGATAGACGTCTGACGTCGGCCGGGAACTTTATATGATCCAGAAGGCCATAGCTTTTACTAATTTCTGATGAAGGCGCAATATGTGATGATTCATTTTCCATAAGACATAAAAACTAACTCTCCCTCCTGAAATATTTTTTATAGAGGGGCACAAAAATGACAATGCCGCTCGTAAGGGCTATCAGGATGTTTTTTAAATTGAATCCATCGGCCGATGTGAGCAGACCCGCACAGAGCCAAATCCAAACAAGCGCGAGCAATGCAAGTCCTGCAAATCGTATTGGTTTCATTTCTTTTGCAAAGTTAACGATTTTTTTTCTATTTTGCCGATTTTTTTTAGTAATTTTGCAAGGAAAAATAAAAAAAGAAAAGGTTACACATCAATAAGCGCAGACCAACAATATGCCAAAATACGACACATATTCACCCAAAATACCTAATACAGACGACGTTCAGGACTCGATATTGCCGGAAATTGACGGCGACCAGATTCATGAAGACGAGGTCGCGCCGCGGCGACGGCGCAAGCGTGGTGTGCAGTCATCGGGCGCAGATGGCAAAAGAGGCAACCAAAAAATAAAAAAGGAGAACGCCAGATCAGAAGAACCGAATATCTCGTTTTTTCAGAGAGTGAAGTCAGCCTTCACATCAACGACAGCGAGAATAGTCACGGGTATCATACTCGGGGGTGTCGGTTTTTGGCTTGCTGTGGCATTCCTGTCGTATTTCCTAAACTGCATCAAAGACCAGAGCCTGGTGACGAGTATGGGAATAGGAGAGACAGGGCCAGTGGGCAATGATGCCGGCGAAGGGGGTGCGAGGATTACCGAACTGCTGATAAACCAAGGATTTGGAGTGGGATTTGTAGTGGCGATAGTTTGGCTTATCTGCATGTCGCTCAAACTATTGGTGGGCTATCCGCGATTCCGGACACTTGACTTCACCATAAAGTCGCTTATAGCGATGATAACGCTTAGCGTGGTGATAGGATTGCTGTCAATCGGCCTTGACACGCCGGTGAACTGGGGTGGCTTCCACGGGCGATATATCAATGAGCAGATATATGGATTTGTAGGATGGACAGGAGCCTTTATCCTCTCGATAGTGCTGGTTGCCATCTTTGTCACAATATGTCTGCGCGATGCCATCAAGTGGATAATCAGGAAAAAGCAGGAATACGACGAGCGCAAGAGAGCTGCACGGGAGGCTGAAATGGCAAAACTCCAGAAAGAGGAGGAACTGAAAGAGATGCAGCAGCGGGAGCGCGATGACGAGGCGGCGGCCGGAGAAGGTCCGGAGATAGAAGTGGCAGAAGAGCGCAGTGCTCAAAAGAATGTTGAATTTGATCCGGACACAATATTCGATTTGCCGGAAGAAGCAGATGAAGAAGAGGAGAAGCTCCATGCAGAAGCCGATGAAATTGAAAATGAAGAGGAGGCATCGGAAGTGCAGCTAATGAAAAAGACGGTTTCGGAAGAGTCGGAACCGGAAGGAAAACCTATGGAAGCGGCTGAGCCTGAAGAAACGCAGGTGGAAGCAGGACAGGCAGAAGATACGCAGGCAGAGCCGATGACTGTAAATGTCAATCAGATAGCAAAAAGTGAAGAGAAAAACGGTAATGAATATGACGCAAACCTCTTCACCCACGCATATAAGTTTCCACCCTACAACTACATGCGTCCCGGCAGCGGCAAGATATCGGTGGATGCAGACGAGCAGTTGGAAAACAAAGAGAGGATTCGCAAGACCCTGTTGGATTTTGGCATACCCATCACCAGCATAGAAGCGACAGTAGGACCAACAGTAACGCTCTATGAGATTCGCCCCGACACCGGAGTGAAGATAGCAAGAATCAAGAATCTTGCAGATGACATTTCCCTTTCATTGGCTGCGATTGGAGTGCGTATCATCGCTCCAATACCCGGGAAGGGAACAGTAGGCATAGAGGTTGCCAACAAAGATCCGCAGACAGTGTCGATGCGCACGATACTTGAATCCAAGACATACCAGGAAAAGGCATTCGGACCGAAAGCGTTCAAGCTACCGGTGGCATTGGGATCGACAATCTCCAACGAGGTATACATAGCAGACTTGGCAAAGATGCCGCACCTGCTTGTGGCCGGGGCCACAGGTCAGGGAAAGTCGGTGGGCCTTAACGCAATCATCACCTCACTGCTATACAGCAAACGACCGGAGGAGTTAAAGTTTGTGATGGTGGATCCAAAGCGAGTTGAATTCTCACTATATTCAAAGATTGAGAAATATTATCTTGCGGAAATACCAGATTGCCAGCAGCCCATCATAACGAATATGGAGAACGTGGTGGCAACCCTCAGTTCGCTATGCGCCGAGATGGACGAACGCTACAAACTTCTTGAAACAGCGATGGTGCGCCAGGTGCATGAATACAATGAGAAATTCAGGGACAAGAAACTTGACCCGCGCGACGGACACCGCTTTATGCCATATATAGTGGTCATCATCGATGAGTTTGCCGACTTGATAATGACGGCAGGCAAAGAGGTTGAGACTCCGATAGCCCGACTTGCGCAACTTGCGCGTGCAGTGGGCATTCACGTAATCATCGCCACTCAGCGACCCTCTACAAACGTAATAACAGGTATGATTAAGGCAAACTTCCCGGTTAGGATAGCCTTCAAGGTAAGTTCGGGAGTTGACTCCAAGACAATCCTTGACCATACGGGAGCGCAGCAATTGATAGGACGCGGCGATATGCTGATCAGCAACAACGGCGAGATGACCCGAGTGCAGTGTGCATTTGTGGATACCCCGGAAGTGGAGGAAGTGTGCGACTACATCTCACGCCAACCATATCCACAGGGACCATATTTGCTACCTGAGCCCAAGGTGAACAGTGATTCCGAGGCTACTGAAATCAATGCGTCGAATATGGGAAAGAAAGATGAGCTTTTGGAAGAAGTGGCGCGTCAGGTAGTGATGAGCGGCATAGCCTCCACATCGCAGGTGCAGCGCCGTTATAACATAGGTTTCAACCGAGCAGGCCGCATCATGGACCAGCTTCAGGCATTAGGCATAGTAGGACCGGCGACAGGGGGCAAACCGAGGGATGTATTGGTAGATGCGATAACGCTTGAGAGCATACTTGCGTCGAGTTGAGAATTTAGGGGTAGGGTTTAGGGTTTAGAGGTTAGGGTTTAATTTAAATGTGATAATTATATGATGATAAAGAATATAGGGAGATATCTGGTGATTCTTGGATTGATCATGGGGCTATGCTGTCAGGCCAAAGCTGCGGAGACGGCGGATGAAGTGCTGAAGCGGGTGGAGACTGCTATAAAGACAGCGGATGGAATCAGCGCTTCCTTCACCATTACATCCGGCAGCCACAGATTGGCAGGCAGTATGAAATCTTCCGGAGACAAATTTGCATTGGAAACCTCGTCGGTGTCCACATGGTATGACGGCAAGACAATGTGGACATATAATGCAGGCAACAAGGAAACGACAGTGACGACCCCGACGGCATCAGAACTGGCGGATGCCAATCCTCTCTTTATAGTGAAAGCCTACTCGTCGAACTTCACGGCAGCCTTTGCCAAAAGTCAGGCCAAGGGTAGCACCACGATAGTGCTGACACCGAAGTCGAAGAAGTTAGGCTACAAGAGTGTGTATATGACAATTCCGGACAACAGTTCATTTCCCTCGCAAGTAATTGCGGTGTCATTGTCGGGACAAAGAATCATCATAACGATATCTCAGACCAAGAAGGGGATAAAGTTCCAGTCTTCCACATTCACATATCCCAAAAGCAAGTATCCTAACGCGGAGATTGTAGATTTGAGATGAAATGAGTCTTATTCATATTGATTTTTCTGAGATTGATGCGACATTTTAAATTTTGCGTTGTTATAGATAATGATAAATAATGTTAAATAGATAAAATCACATATATATGTCAGAAGTAAAAGTACTCGTCATAGGCTCCGGGCCTGCCGGCTACACGGCAGGAATATATGCCGGACGCGCCAACTTGTCGCCCCTTATCTATGAAGGTAACCAACCTGGAGGTCAGCTGACCATGACAACAGAGATAGAGAACTTTCCCGGATATCCTGAAGGAATCGGAGGCATGGACATGATGGACCAGCTTCGCAAACAGGCGGAAAGGTTTGGTGCAGTAGTGGTGAGCCGCAACATCGAGAGCATAGACCTCTCAAGGCGTCCCTTTGTGGCGGTAGATGATCATGGCGAAGAAATCAAAGCCCATACGGTGATAATCAGCACCGGTGCGAGTGCGAAATATCTCGGACTTGAAGACGAAAAGAAATACCAAGGAATGGGAGTGAGTGCCTGCGCGGTATGCGACGGCTTCTTCTATCGCAAGAAAGATGTAGCAGTGGTAGGCGGAGGCGACACGGCCTGCGAGGAAGCCCTATACCTATCGACACTCTGCAACAGGGTATATCTGATAGTGCGCAAGCCATTTCTGCGTGCGAGTGAGGTGATGAAGAAAAGGGTTATCAACACTCCCAACATTGAGATACTCTACGAATGCAATGTATTAGGTCTTTTCGGCGACGAAGTAGTGGAGGGAGCACACGTGGTGCGAGCAGCTGGCACCGACCATGAAGACCATTTCGACATAGAGATCGATGGCTTCTTCCTTGGAATAGGACATAACCCCAACACGCAGTTTCTCAATGGTCAGCTTGAGCTCCTTGAGGGAGGATACATAAAGACAGAGGGCAACACGACTCTGACGAGTGTGGCCGGAGTGTTTGCGGCCGGAGATGTGGCCGACCCACGCTATCGCCAGGCTATAGTTGCAGCCGGTTCGGGAGCAAAGGCAGCGCTCGATGCGGAACATTTCCTCAACGAAAATTCAGAATTGTAACTATATGGGAGTTCCGAAAGAAATCTCTGCAGAAAAGCAGAGTCTTATCGATGAGCGCTATCTGAGGATGGCTAAGATATGGAGCGAGAACTCCTACTGTGTGCGTCGCAAGGTAGGCGCTCTGATAGTCAGGGACAACATGATAATCTCCGACGGGTACAACGGTACCCCGTCGGGGTTTCCTAATATATGCGAGGAAAACAATGTGACGTTTCCTTATGTGCTTCACGCGGAGGCCAATGCGATCACGAAAGTGGCCCGAAGCAACAATTCGAGTCAGGACGCGACGCTCTATGTGACGGCTTCGCCATGTATGGAATGTAGCAAACTGATTATCCAGGCCGGCATAAAGAGAGTTGTATTTTCGGATCTATACAGGATACAGGATGGCATCGACTTGCTGAAGGAAGCAGGAATAGAGATAGTGCACATGCCCCTTTGAGCATAATTTGAAAGCCAAGATAATTAGAGAATAGAAAAAGTCATCGAGCGCGAGGAGTCAGAAAGATGAGCAGAAAGAGAAACATAGGATATGTATTGATACCTCTTGTATTGGCAATAGGAATTGTAGGTGGTATCTATATTGGCAAATATCTGACAGTGAGTAAATTTTCACCGGCAGAGGCAAAATTGCGCACCATACTCGATTTGATAGAGAATGAATATGTGGATCGAATAGATGTAGACTCTCTTCTGACAGCAGTGTTTCCCGACATGCTGACAAGTCTGGATCCCCATTCGGTATATTTCGACGCCGAAGAACTGAAGGCGGCCAACGAGGACATGGATGGACATTTCTCCGGAGTAGGAGTGTCATTTCAGATAGTCAACGACACAGTGGTGGTAGTGGAAGTAGTGGCCGGGGGCCCAGCTGAAAAGATGGGCATTCTTAACGGCGACAAGATAGTGGCCGCCAACGACTCCACATTGACAGGCAAAAAGGCAACGCAGGAAAACGTATTCAAGAAACTTCGTGGGTCCAAGGGGAGCGAAGTGAAGTTGAAAGTGAAGCGATCCAATTCCGACAAGCTTCTTGACTTCGATATCATCAGGGATGACATACCGGTTAACAGTGTGGATGCCGTCTATATGATCGACAAAGAAAAAGGCATAGGATATCTGAAAGTGTCGAAATTTGGAAGAAACACCTTTGAGGAATTCTACATGGCACTTGTCCAATTAACGATG
Source organism: uncultured Sangeribacter sp. (assembly GCA_964388725.1). GTDB lineage: Bacteria > Bacteroidota > Bacteroidia > Bacteroidales > Muribaculaceae > Lepagella. The sequence goes on from CAYMBR010000008.1 coordinate 12,039, forward strand.
CAAGGAGCAAATGGTTATGTGATAGACCTGCGCGGGAACACTGGAGGATTTCTTGACCAGGTGATAATGATGGCCAATGAATTCCTACCCGACGACAGGATAATAGTCAGCACGAATGGCAAGCAGCGCGACAACCGCAGCATTGCGACAAGCGATGGCAACGGGCATTTCCAGGATAAATCGGTAGTGGTATTGATCGATGAATACTCAGCATCCGCATCAGAAATCTTTGCCGGAGCAATCCAGGACAATGACAGGGGAGTGGTGATAGGTCGCCGGTCGTTTGGCAAAGGACTTGTGCAGCATCAGATAGAATTGCCCGACAGCAGTGCGGTGCGTCTGACAGTGGCGCGATACTATACGCCTTCTGGCAGGTGCATACAGAAGCCCTACGAGCGCGGCTCGGACGGCAAATACGTTCTCGACATCGTAGACAGATATGAGCATGGAGAATTCTACAATGCAGACAGCATCAAACTTGACAAGAGCAAGCTGTTTCTGACCAACAATGGCAGGAAGGTGTATGGTGGCGGTGGAATCATGCCAGATATCTTCGTGCCTGAAGACACCACAGGCTATACATCATACTACGTGAATGTTAGCAACAAAGGACTCATCACCAAGTATGCATATCAGGTGACGGACAAATATAGATCAGTCACCAAAGATGTGAAGTCGATAGAGGAACTTGAGCGACTACTGCCACGCGACCAAATGCTACTGGAGGGATTCGTGGAATATGCAGCCAAAAACGGAGTCCCCGCACGCTGGTATTACATCAACAAGAGCCGAGGCCCGATACTAAACGTGCTAAAAGCCCAGATAGCACGCAACGTGCTTGGCTACAACGGACTTATCCAGGTACTCAACAAACAGGATGCCACCGTCAGGAAAGCCTTGGAGACAATAGAAAACGATGATTTTGAAAAACTCCTAACCCCAACACCCTAATCCTTAACCCTTAATAGACTATGGAAAAATCAGAAGTAAGAAGAAACATAAAGCGTCTGCGCATGATGCTCTCTGACATTGAGAAAGAACAGGCGGCCGACGAAGTCTTCGCCCGGCTTGAACAGACAGCTGCCTTTATGATGGCCGACAAGATACTCATGTATCATTCGCTTCCGGATGAGCTGCAAACCATTTCATTTCTGAAGAAATGGAAAGACAGGAAACATTTCTTTCTGCCAAGAGTGAATGGAGTGAACCTTGATCTTCTACCCTACATAGAGAGTGAGCTTGAAAAGGGAGCATTTGACATTGAGGAGCCCACCGGAGGTAACCTTGCAGATGTGGAAGATATAGACCTGATGATTATTCCGGCAGTTGCTTTTGACCGGCAAGGCAATCGACTTGGACGTGGAAAAGGGTTTTACGACAGACTTCTTGCAACTTCTAAAGCCACCAAAATTGGCGTAGGATATGAGTTTCAACTTGTGGATGAGATTCCATCTGAAGAGCATGACATTCCTATGGATTTTGTAATCACTCAATATTCATATTTGAAATTTTAAAGTCGAGTAGATAAAAATTCGTCAATATGTTTGGCGAATTAAAAAAATAGTAGTAATTTTGTAAGTGTATTACTTATGTAGTACAATACACTTACGAAACTTTTGTGCTTAAAATAATATAAACAACTAATAATAACCACTATGAAGAGACTAACCAGTCTTGCCACACTGCTAATGATGATAGTGGTGTGTGCATTTGCCCAGCAGCCAACGCCGTTGGCGCTGAATCCGGCAGTAAAGAGTGGTAAGTTGCCCAACGGCCTTACCTACTATATCATGCACAATGAAAAACCGAAAGACCGCGCCAACTTCTACATCGCACAGAAGGTGGGAAGCAGCCAGGAAAATGAGGACCAGCTTGGACTTGCGCACTTCCTGGAGCACATGGCATTCAACGGAACGACCCATTATCCTGACAAAGATATGCTTAATTATCTGCAGTCGAAAGGTATACGATTTGGAGCGGATATCAACGCCTATACCTCCTTTGACCAGACTGTCTATAACATCAACAATGTAATCACGACAGACCAACCACTGATGGACAGTGTGCTTCTCGTGATCCGCGACTGGTGTGACGGCATTCTTCTTGAAGAGGATGAGATAGATGCAGAGAGAGGAGTGATCAACGAGGAATGGCGCACACGCAACGATGCCAACACCCGTATGTTTACCGCTATACTTCCGCAAATTTTTGAGGAATACCAGTATCAGCAGATGCCAATAGGCAAGATGGATATAGTGATGAACTTCAAGCCGGAAGTGCTTCGTGCATATTATAAGAAATGGTATCGTCCGGATCTCCAGGGAATAGTGATAGTAGGCGATTTTGATGCAGACGAAATGGAGAAAAAGGTGAAAGAACTATTCTCTTCAGCCAACATGCCCGAAAATGCGGCAGTGCGCGAGTATGTGGCAATATCCGACAATCAGCAGCCAATCTACGCACACTATGAAGATGCAGAGCTTCCCACCCACGTGGTATTGACTTTCTTCAAATCCGACAAAACACCATGGGAATTCCGTAATACAGTGGAAGGATACATGGGAGACAATATTATCAAAAAAGTGATCTGCAAGATGATCAACGATCGTCTGCAGGAATATCAGACAAACCCCGAGTGTCCTTATGCATCAGCCTTTATAGACATTGACGATTTCCTTGTGGCCGCCACAAAAGATGCAGTCACTGTGCAAGTAGTGCCGAAGGGAGACGACATTCTCGGAGCCTACAAGGCAGCCATGGGCATAATAGCGCGTGCGTGCAAGGCCGGATTCACCCAGTCGGAGCTTGAGCGTGCCAACGCCTGGCTTGTTAACAATCTTGAAAAGCAATACAATGAGAAGGACAAGACAGTGAATGCGGCATATGCGCAAAAGCTGATCAACCATTTCATTGCAAACAGCCCGACACCAGGCATAGAGCAGGAACTCAACATCACAAAGCAGATGTCGGCCATGATACCGGTGCAAGTCTACAACCAGATTGCACAGGGTTTACTCACAGCAGAAAACCAGGTGATAGTGGTGAGCCAGCCACTCAACGACAAGACCAACGTTCTTGAAGAAGCAGAAGTGATAGAGGCTCTCGAATCCACATTAAATGCCAGCTATGAGGCATACGTGGATGAAGTGATTACCGAACCACTCATAGCAAACATGCCCACAGCCGGCAAAGTGGTTTCCTCAAAAGAAAATGAGGCCTGGGGCAGCAAAGAATACACCCTTTCCAACGGAGCAAAGGTGATACTGAAAACGACAGATTTCAAGGCCGATGAAATACAGATGCAGGCGTTCCGCAACGGAGGAAAACGCATCTACTCAAAAGATCAGGCCTCAGACGTGAAGGTGATGGATATGGCTGTAGAATTGTCAAAACTTGGTAATTTTGATGTGAACACGATGAGTAAGTATCTCGCTGGCAAAACTGTTTCAGTAGGATATTCTGTCAATAATTATACCGACATGCTCGAGGGGACATCAAGTGTGAAGGACTTTGATACAATGATGCAGATAATATATGCATATTTCACCGAGCTTAACCCGGATGCCACCACCTACCAAGCAAGAATCGAACAAATAAAGCCGCTTCTCGAGTCTCAGGCACAACTTCCTCAGGTGGTATTCTCAAAGGCTCTCAGCAATACAGTCTATGGCGATAATCCTATGATGTCGCAGCTTGATGTGCAAACCCTTGAGAATGCAAACTACGACAACATGCTGGCATTGGCCAAAAAGAGCATGACGAATGCAGCCGACTACACTTTCATATTCGTAGGAAATCTGGATGAGGCAACACTTCTTCCACTGATGGAGCAATACATTGCCTCACTCCCGTCGACAGGGAAGCCATCTGAACTCAAGGTGCTGAGCGACAATAATCCAGTGGGAGGAATCGTTGAAAATAAGTTTGACTACGACATGCAGTCGCCCTCGACCTACGTGTTCAGCCTATATTCAGGCAAGAACGTGGAAGAAAGCGTGAAAAACGAAATCATGGTTGACCTTATGGGGAATGTTCTTGATATGATTTATATCGAGACACTTCGCGAAGAGGAGGGAGGCACCTACGGAGCATCCGTCAGGTCATCCTACAATTACAACAATAAAATCTGGCAGCTTCAGGTATATTATGAGACTGCGGAAGAAAAACTCGAGCGACTTGAAGCCCGCGCAAAGCAAGACTTTGATGAGCTGCTGAAGAATGGCGCCAAAGCTGACCACTTCAACAAAGTGAAGGAAGCAGCGATCAAGCAATATGAAATCCAGTCGAAGACCAACGGATACTGGGCAAACAACATCATGTCGGCAGAACGCGGTTTCGACAGCCACAATGGATACATTGAGACCCTACAGGCACTTGACCTGAATACATTCAACGACTTCCTGAAGAATGTATATGACGGCAAGAACCATGTGGAAGTTATCATGATTGGCAAGCAGGCAGCGCAATAATAAATTAGAATTTGCGTTAATTCAATAGAGATTTAATAAGGGAATCCGGGGTGAAATCTCCGGATTCTCTCTTTTAAAGCAAATACGAATGAAAAAAACAATCTTAATGGTGATGGCAGCTACAACAATTGCAACGACATCAATTCAGGCTGAGGTCAACGACAGCAGCAATCCGGTCATAGCCCCATCCGGATTGCCCTACAACGTATTGCCGTTTGACAAAATAACGGCAGAAGACCTTGAGGCAGCAGTGAAGGAAGGAATAGAATACCAGAACAGGGCGATAGAAGCCATAGTGAATCAGCGGTCGGTGCCAACATTCTACAATACGATAGTGGCTTTCGACAGAAGCGGTTATGAACTGACGCGTGCCATACTTGCGCTTTCCAACCTTGAAGGAGCTTGTGGAGATGAGGCATATCAGGAGGCTATGCAAAATGTGATGCCAATGCTTTCAGAACACAGCGCAAATATTCTGCTGAATGAACGCCTATTTGACAGAATCAAAACGGTATATGAAAACCAAGACAAGGAAGAAGGTCTGACTTCTGAAGACAAGCGACTGATCAAAGAGACCTACGATTCTTTTGCCGACAATGGCGCCAGCCTTGAGGGTACAGACAGAGAAAGATATCGGGCGCTTACTGCAGAGCTGAGCGACCTAAATCTTAAATTCTCGCAAAACGTGACAAACGGCATGAAAGACAAGTCGCGCCGGATGTGGGTGACAGAAGCAGAGACGGCAGGATTGCCAGAGTCGATCAAGACTGCTGCAAAAGCAGAGGCAGACGCAACATTGGCAGACGATGGAAAGACAAATGACGAAGGGCTATACCTTTTCACTGTCTTTGCGCCTTCCTACGGACCCTTCATGAAATATGCCGACAACCGCGAGCTACGAGAGAAATTATACCGTCTTTACAACTCAAGAAATATAGAAGGGGAGTACTCCAATGTCAACATTCTTAAGGATATTGCGAATGTAAGGCTTGAAATTGCCAAGTTGCTCGGGCACAAGAACTTTGCCGAATATCAGCTTGGACATACGATGGTTGGCACTCCGGAAGCAGTGATGGAATTTCTCTGCAGCCTCAACAGCGCCTATACAGAGCCTATGAAAAGAGAGGTTGCTGAGATTGAGGAGTTGGCCCGAAAAACAGAAGGAGCAGATTTTGTGCTGATGCCATGGGATTACTCCTACTGGTCAGACAAACTCAAAAATGAGAAATATGCCTTCAATGACGAGGACATGAAACCATATTTTGAGCTTAACAACACAATCGACGGAGTCTTTGGACTTGCGACAAAACTCTATGGTTATAAGTTCAAGAGAAACGAGAACATACCGACCTATCATCCGGATGCTGAAGCTTTTGAAGTATACGACAAGGATGGCAAGATCCTCGGTGTCATCTATACAGACTTCTACTATCGTCCAGGCAAGGGATCGGGGGCATGGATGACCGAGTTCAATACCGAGACCAAGGATGATGAAGGAAACCGCAGTCTTCCGGTAGTATCAATTGTGATGAATTTCTCAAAACCGGTAGGTAACGAACCTGTATTGTTGACACCATACGAGGTGGAGACATTCCTACATGAGTTTGGGCATGCTCTTCACGGACTAAGTGCGCAGGCAAAATATGCCAGCATAAGCGGCACCAACGTATATCACGACTTTGTGGAACTCTTCTCGCAGTTTAATGAGAACTACCTGACCGAGCAGAAATATCTCGACACATTTGCCAAACACTACAAGACCGGGAAAAAGATGCCAAAGGAGCTTATCGACAAGTTTGTGGCCGCCTCACAATACGCAGCCGCCTATGCATGTATGCGACAGTTGGGTTTCGGATACCTTGACATGGCATACCACACTATAGAAACACCACTTAGAGCATCGCAGGACATTGCTGAATTTGAAGGGAAGGCAATCGAACCGGTTAAAATATTTGACATGGTAGACGGATGCCTGATATCTCCACAGTTTGGCCACATCTTCTCAGGTGGATATGCAGCCGGTTATTATGGCTACAAATGGGCAGAGATGCTCGATGCGGATGCATTTGCAGCTTTCCAGGAAAATGGAATTTTCGACAAAAAGACAGCGGATAAATTTCACAAGATGCTCGAGGCTGGTGGCACAGTTGACCCAATGGAACTTTACATAGAATTCAGGGGCAAGAAGCCTACGATTGATGCACTCCTACATCGCGACGGAATCAAGTAGAAAAGAATAAAGAACAAGCAACCAACAGAAAAAGGGTATCATGAATCTGATACCCTTTTCTGTTTCTAATATAATTAATTATATCTTTCGGATAAATAAAACCTTAAATTATAGAACTTAAACCATACAAGGTTTATTCGCCGAGATAGCTTTTGAGCAATTTGCTTTTCTGTCCTTTTAGGCGGCGTATAGCCTTTTCCTTGATTTGACGCACACGTTCGCGTGTCAGGTCGAACTTATCGCCAATTTCCTCAAGGGTCATTTCCTGACAACCAATACCGAAGAACATTTTTATGATCTCACGTTCGCGGTCGCAAAGCTGACGCAAAGCTCTATCCACTTCCTTGGAAAGTGATTCCTGGGTTAGGGATGCGTCGGCACTTGGGCTGTCGTCGTTGGGAAGCACATCAAGAAGAGAATTATCTTCACCTTCGACAAAAGGAGCATCGACGGAAATATGCCGACCGCTTACTTTCAAGGTATCTGAAATTTTGTCGACCGGGATGTCAAGCCGTTCAGCGAGTTCCTCAGGAGAAGGACGACGTTCATTTTCCTGCTCGAATTTTGAGAGTTCCTTGCTGATTTTGTTGAGAGAACCAACCTGATTAAGAGGCAGCCTGACGATACGGCTCTGTTCGGCGAGTGCCTGAAGAATAGACTGGCGAATCCACCAGACAGCGTAAGAAATAAATTTGAACCCTCTGGTTTCATCAAATTTCTGAGCTGCACGAATCAAACCAAGATTACCTTCATTGATCAGGTCAGGCAGACTCAATCCCTGATTCTGATATTGTTTGGCCACAGAGACCACAAAACGGAGGTTAGCCTTTGTGAGTTTCTCAAGCGCAGCATGATCACCTTTCTTGATTCGCTGAGCGAGCTCAACCTCTTCAGCCACAGAAATCAGTTCCTCACGACCAATTTCCTGAAGGTATTTATCGAGCGACGCACTCTCGCGATTGGTGATGGATTTGGTTATCTTTAATTGTCTCATATCTATGTGTACACAAATTAGTGCAAAATTAATATTTTTCTACAAAATATGCAAATTATATGCCAAAAACATTGGAATAAATTTTTATAACATCTTGCATCTCATTGATAATAACGTAAAAAGAACGCGCCTTGTTTCAAAAAGGCGCGTATCTTTATGATATTTAACGATTGAACACTAAATTTTACCTATTCTGCAAGATTGACAGCATAATATCCTTTCTTGCCGGTAGAGTAGATTCCTTTGAGAATCATCACCTTATCTTCAACATCATCGTCGCGCATCAGAGCATTGTAGATAGCCTCAACATCCTCGCTTGATCTAACCGGGCGATCATTGATTTCCACAATGATGAAACCATCTTTTACGCCAGCATTCTTGAAAGGACCATTTTTAAGACCAGTCACCTTCACGCCATTACTAATACCTAAATTCTTAAGGGTCTCATCACCCAGTTTCATAAATGCACAACCGATTTCAGAGAAGTCGCCTTTCTTTGTAATTGATGTATCGCCTTGGGTATTGCGCAGGGTAGCGGTTTTTGTTATCTTTTTATTGCCACGATAATAAGCAACTGTGATATCCTCACCCGGACGATATTTTGCAAGCTGTTCGTGAAGTTCGGGCAGATTTTTCACTTCTATGCCGTTGACAGCCACGATGATGTCATCTTCCTGCAGGTCGAGTTCCTTGCCAGTGCTTCTGTCGCTAACTCCTACCACCATAACTCCGGTTTTGGTGGCTGTCACACCTTTCTCTTTGGCAATTTCGGGAGTCAACTCAGCTACTGTGATACCGAGAACTGCCCTTTGGACAGTGCCGTATTCGCGAAGGTCGGCAATTACCTTGGCGGCAATGGAAGTGGGGATTGCGAATGAGAATCCGGTATAGCTACCAGTGTTGGAATAGATTGCAGCGTTGATGCCGACAAGCTCCCCGTTAAGGTTGACAAGAGCACCGCCTGAGTTACCGGGGTTGAGGGCAGCATCAGTCTGAATGAAAGCCTCGATACCCATTTTCCCCCTACGATGTTGAGTGTCATTACCAAGGCTTCTTGCCTTGGCACTGACAATACCAGCGGTCACTGTAGAGTTGAATCCGAAAGGATTTCCCACAGCGAGTACCCATTCGCCAAGACGAAGATTCTCAGAATTGCCAATTTTTATGGCATTGAGACCTTTAGCATCAATCTTAATGAGAGCGAGATCGGTCAATTCGTCAGTTCCAATGACTCTTGCCTCATATGTAGAGTTGTCGTTGAGTAGGACTTCGAGTTTGTCGGCACCGTCAATCACATGATTGTTGGTCACGATATATCCATCTTCGCTGAGGATAACGCCCGAGCCGAGACCATTTTGCACCGGTTCGCTCTTCTTTTGCTGCTGAGGTTGCTGCTGACGCTGCTGAGGGCCAAAGAAGAAGTCGAACATACCAAACGGGTCATAGTATCCCTGATTGTTTCCATACTGCTGTTGGCTTCTCACAACGAAGCTCTTAATACACACCACTGAGTTAACAGTGTTTTCAGCAGCCTTTGTGAAGTCTGTTTCAATAGATGGAGCTCTTGAAATAGTGAGGAACTCCGGCTCCGGAGCATTGTTCGACTGGTTGACGTTGGAATAGACCATTCCAGCCGCAGGGATTATTACTGCGGCAGCAGTCACTGCTACAAGATACTTTGCTTTCATGTGTCGAAATATGATAGATTTATGTTAATTTTCAATTGAACCATGTACGACATAACTATTGTGTACATATTAAAAACAACAAAAATTGAGCCATGGATATAACTTGCTATCAATTTTAATTTTATTTAATAATAAAAGGCATTAAATGAAAAAAGTATTAAAATTCTTTGAAAAAACCTTACAATTGAGTAAATTTGCACTATGAAACGAAAAATGCGTCATATCCCCCTAATAGTGTTGTTAGCGATGAGTCTGACATTCGCGACCTCATGCCATACATCGAAGAAGTCAATTCAAGACACCAAGCCTAAAAAAGAATTGAATGAGAACCGAGGGCGGAAAAACAGACACAAGAAAAAAGAAACTAAGACGGGAAGGATGATAATCGACGAAGCATACTCATGGCTTGGGACGCCCTACGCATACGCCAGATCAGAAAAAGGGGTAGCCACGGATTGCTCAGGGATGGTGCTTGAGGTGTATGAAAAGATTACCGGGATTAAGCTTCCTCGCAACAGTGCCAAGCAGGCTGAGTTTTGCAAAAGCATTGGCCAGAAAGATGTCAAGGTAGGGGATCTTGTATTTTTCGCGACGGGGAAGAATGAGAATGTGATCTCTCATGTAGGAATAATGGTGGATGAGAAAAACTTTATCCACGCATCGGCCTCCAAGGGAGTAGTGATCTCCGACTTGACACAACCATATTTTGTCCGCACTTTCCGAGGATTTGGCAGAGTTGGGGATTAATGATAGATAAAAAATAGACTCAAATTGATAAAAGATGGCTGAATTTACCCACCTTCACGTGCACTCACAATATAGTCTTCTTGACGGTAAAGCATCAATAAAGGAGCTTGTGGACCGCAGCATAGAACTTGGCATGCGTGGCATTGCGCTCACAGACCATGGCAATATGTTTGGAATCAAGGAGATGTGGAACTATGTCAAAAAGAAAAATGGCGATTTACCCGATGACCAAAAATTCAAACTGATAATCGGGTGCGAGATGTATGTGGCAAAAAACCGACTGCAGGATCGCGGAGATAAAAACGACAAAGGATATCACCTAATAGTTCTTGCCAAAAACCTGAAAGGATATAAGAATCTCATAAAATTGGTGAGCAAGTCATGGACTGAAGGTATGTATTTCAAGCCGCGCACGGACCGGTATGAACTTGCGGCACATAAAGAGGGGCTTATAATCTGCAGTGCATGTCTTGGCGGGGAGGTGCCTCAATTTATACTGAATGAAGGAATTGAGGAGGCAGAAGCGCGAGTGAGATGGTATAAGGAGACATTCGGTGATGACTACTATCTCGAGCTTCAACGTCATAAGACCGACAAGCCCAACTCCAACAGGGAAGTATATGAGGATCAGGAGAAGGTCAATCCAGTGCTGATGCAGCTTGCAAAGAAGTATGGCATAAAACTTGTGGCCACCAACGACGTACACTTCACCTACGAGGATGACGCGGAGGCCCACGACCGACTAATCTGCGTGTCGATGCAGAAGAAATTCGACGACCAGCGTTTGCACTATACCAAACAGGAATGGTTGAAATCGCCGAAAGAAATGGAAGAAATCTTCGGAGATATTCCGGAGGCCTTGTCAAATACGATGGAGATACTCGACAAGGTGGAGTCGTACTCGATAGATCATGCCCCAATTATGCCATTCTTTGAGATTCCAAAGGAATTTGGGACAGAAGAAGAATATCGCCAGCGAATCACCACCGAAGAACTTTATGATGAATTCACGCAGGATGAAAACGGGAACGTGGTCTTGTCGAGGGAAGACGGAGAGAAGAAGATAGCACGCCTCGGCGGCTACGACAAGCTCTACAGAATCAAGTTTGAGGCTGATTATCTCAACAAATTGACAATGGATGGAGCCCACAAGATCTATGGCGACCCATTGCCGGAAGAGGTGGCAGAGCGACTAAAATTCGAGCTGTATATCATGAAGACAATGGGATTCCCGGGATACTTTCTGATAGTGCAGGACTTTATCAATACGGGACGCGACAAACTTGGAGTCAGCATCGGTCCCGGACGTGGTTCAGCCGCAGGATCGGCAGCTGCCTATTGTCTAGGCATCACACGTGTGGATCCCATCAAATACGACCTACTTTTCGAACGATTTCTTAATCCCGACCGTATCTCGCTTCCTGATATCGATGTCGATTTTGATGACGACGGAAGATATGAGGTTCTGAAATACGTCACAGAAAAATATGGCGCTGAAAAGGTGGCCCATATCATAACGTTCCAGACGATGGCCACAAAAAGTGCGATCAAGGATGTGGCCAGGGTGCTTGATGTGTCGATACCGGAATCAAACAGACTTGTAAAACTGATACCTGACCGGCTTCCTGAAATCGATGGCAAGTCACCGAAAATCAACCTAAAGAACGTATTGAAATATGTTCCTGAATTTGAAGCGGAGACCCACAATCCAAGCGAGCTAATTCGAGACACAATCAAATATGCCACCCAGCTCGAGGGCAACATACGAGGCACCGGCATCCATGCGTGTGGTGTCATAATTTGCCGTGACGAAATTTCCGATTGGGTTCCCGTATCAATGGCGACCGATACGGACGGCACCAAGCAGATAACGACCCAATACGAAGGGAGCATCATCGAAGACACGGGACTAATCAAGATGGACTTTCTTGGGCTAAAGACACTGTCGATAATCAAGGAGACCCTTGCCAATATAAAGAATTCAAAAGGCATAGATCTTGATATCGACCATATACCGCTTGATGATCCGGCAACTTTCAAACTATATTGTGATGGAAGAACCACATCGACATTCCAGTTTGAGTCAGCCGGCATGAGAACGTATCTTCGACAGCTTCAGCCATCGAAATTTGAGGATTTGATTGCGATGAACGCCCTGTATCGTCCGGGACCGATGGATTATATCCCATCATTTATCGCCCGAAAGCATGGCCAGGAGCCAATCGAATACGATATTCCCATAATGGAGAAATATCTTAAAGAGACCTACGGGGTCACGGTATATCAGGAACAGGTGATGCTACTCTCACGCCTTCTTGCCAATTTCACACGAGGAGAGAGCGATATGCTTCGAAAAGCCATGGGTAAGAAGCAGATCGACAAGATGCAGAAGCTGAAGGTGAAGTTTATGGATGAAGGCCAGAAAAACGGGCATAAGGCAGAGGTACTTGAAAAGATATGGGCAGACTGGGAGAAATTTGCATCATACGCCTTCAACAAGAGCCATGCCACTTGCTATAGCTGGGTGGCTTACCAGACCGGCTATCTGAAGGCGAACTATCCCGCTGAGTATATGGCAGGAGTGCTAAGCCGAAATCTTGGCGCAGCCGACAAGCTGAAGGTGATCATAGAAGAGGCGAAGAGAATGGGGCTCAAAGTGATGGGTCCTGATGTGAATGAATCGCTGGAGAAATTCAGTGTGTCGAAAGACGGAGTAATCCGTTTTGGACTTGGAGCGATAAAAGGAGTTGGCACAAATGCCGTAGTATCCATCATAGCAGAAAGAGAGGCAAACGGGCCCTATAAGGATATCTACGATTTTGTGGAGAGGGTCAATCTCACCGGATGCAACAGGGCAGCGATAGAATCGTTGGCACTGGCGGGAGCTTTTGACAGTTTTGGGATTGCGAGGGAAATGATGCTCCATCCGATGTTTGACACTACCTATGCCGATATGTTGGTGAAATATGGACAGAATTTCCAAAACGACAAGAATTCCTTGCAATTGTCACTATTTGGAGATTTTGAGACGATAGAGACCAACCGACCACCATATCCAGATTTCACTCCATGGGAAAAAATCCACCTTCTTGAGAAAGAAAAGGAACTTGTGCTGACCTACATCAGTGCACATCCTCTTGATGAATACTACATGGAACTGACCTATGGGTGCAATGCCAATTGCGAGAATGTGGATGAAATCGACAAACCCAGTGCTGAAATAACCATGGGAGGGATAGTGACTGATACCATACAACGCCCCACGAGGAGAGGGCAGCCATTTGGCAGGGTGACAATCGAGGATTTCACCGGAAAGCATGATTTTGTATTTTTCGGCAAGGATTTTGAGAACTTATATCCTCGTTTTCAGTCGGGCAAAGTAGTATTAATAAAGGGGAATGTTCAAAAGATGTTTAATTCCGCCGAAATGGAACTAAAAGTCAAGGAGGTGACATCTCTCGACAACTTAAAAGGGTCAGTGGCCTATAGTCTTCAGATATATTTAGATGGGAATGTAGAGGATAAAGAACTTTTCAATTATCTTTGCTCTCTTGAGGTTTCATCCACAGCGGAAGGCATGAACAATTCGCAACGCGAGGGTTCTCTTTATCTGAGTATATATGATCAGGAACGTCAGCAGGCTGTTAAGATTCGCAGCCGCAAAAAAATTCACCTTGATAAAGCTATCCTCGACAAATTGGATTCGATGTCAGTGAAATATAAAGTGCTGACAGAATAAAATAAAAGAGCGAATTAATTCGCTCTTTTATTTTATTCTGAAATTGATGATTTTAAGGAATTTAAGGTCCTTACGGTCTTAAAGTCTTTAACAACTTTAGAGAATTGACTGGAGTTTAGCCTCAAGGTCGGCGAGTTTCACCAGTCCTACCGAACGCTCTTTCACTTCGCCGTCTTTGAAGAAGAGCACTGTCGGGATATTGCGTACACGATTTTCGGAAGCAACTTCATCATTTTCATCGATGTTGAGTTTGCCCACAGTGACTTTGTCGCCATATTTTTCAGCAAGTTCCTCCACAACAGGACCAAGCTTGATGCAGGGTCCACACCATGTGGCCCAGAAATCGATTACCACAGGTTTGCCGCTTTCGATAAGTTCGCGGGCTTCCTGGTCATTAAACTGTGTCATTGTCTTATTGAGTTATATTAAATGTATATACGTTAAACGTTTTTGGTCCAATAGTTGTTGAGAATTCTTTACCATTCACTTCTATTGCAGACTCCTGTGGAGAAATGAGAGAGGGATTTTCCAGACTGTTTTCAGCAGTCTCTACATCAGAATGAAGGCTTATCATCTTACCACCGCTCAAGGAAGCTTTCTTCTTCATGCCATCGAATGTGAAGTTAAGTTCCTGAGGATTGTCGCCAACATTAGCAACCTTAATAATATAGGTATTATTATCCTTATCAATCACGGCACTTGCGAAAAGGCCATTTTGGTCCTCATCACCGGCCACTGTCTTGCCATCCATAGTGAGAGGCAATACGTTGGTGCCTTTGTAGTTGCCATATAGTTGCTGCACGAAGTAGCTACAAGTCGGGAAGCTTTCAAGATTGTCGAACCAAATCATGTCAGGACGCCATTGCCACCCATCAACGTGTGCAAACAGAGGGGCGTAAGTTGCCATATGGACTACATCAGCGTTTCTTTCGAGACCAGTCATAAAAGCGGCTTCAAGCAGAGCTGCATTGAAGTGGTTGTATTTCTTTCCTTTGCCGTGGCAAGCGTATTCTCCGGCGAAAACCTTGGGGCCTTTGCGATCGTAGTTGTCATATCGGCGGCCCTGGCTGAGGAACCATGTTTCGGGACGATAGAAGTGCTCATCGACAAGGTCAGCATTCAATTCCCTCATCTGGGGCCACAGATAGTCAAATTTCTTACCTTCTGAATCAGGACCGGAACTGCCTACAATTTTTATTTCAGGATGAGCCTTACGCATAGCATCAAGGAAAGGCTTGAGATGTTCGGGATATTCCTCACCCCATTGCTCATTGCCGATGCCAAGATATTTCATGTTGAAAGGTTCGGGATGACCCATTTCAGCACGAAGCTTGCCCCATTCGGTGTCGGTGCTACCATTGGCAAACTCCACAAGGTCGATGGCATCATCGATATATTGCTGCAGGTCATCTCCCCAAGCGTGGGCATTTCGGTCGTTGTTCTGATATTGACATGCGAGTCCGACATTTATGATGGGGAGAGGCTCGCTACCTATTTCCTCGCTAAGAAGGAAGTATTCATAGAATCCGAGGCCATAGCTTTGGAAATAATCCGGGAAGAAACGATAGGAGAAAGTATAGTGCCAGCGGTTTTCATTCAGCGGACGGTTTTCAACCGGGCCGACAGTATTTTTCCACTGATAACGGGTGTCGAGGTCAGTACCTTCTACAATGCAACCACCCGGAAAACGGAAAACTCCAGGTTTGAGATCGGCGAGTTTCTGAGCGAGGTCTTTTCGCATACCATTTTCGTGACCTTTCCATGTATCGACAGGGAAAAGGGAAACATGCTCAAGGTCGACACAGCCCTCTGGTTTGACAAGAAATAACCTTAAATGAGCCTTTGGTTCGGTCTTGCTGGATTTCAGAGTGAGGGTGTATTTTTTCCACTCGCTATCTGTGATTTCAAGTTCTTCTTTTGCAAAGGCTTGTTTTTCACCCATAGTTGAAGGATCAATCAGCTCCACACGAATCTTTGCCTTGTCGCCATCTACGGCGCGAGCCCATACGGAGAAACGGTAATCCTTGTCTTTTTCCACTCCGATACCGAAGAAACCTTCGTTTTCAAGGCCGGTGTGCTTGTGCGCATGGCCGGGGTTTCCAAGACGAACATAATGAGGGTTTTTGTCGAAAGGGCCATCGTCCATAACCTTCACATTCCCGAATATGTTCCAGCCCATGAGGGTTTGAGGAAATTCGAAAGAGCGGTTTTTCACAAGTTCTGCATAAAGTCCGCCGTCGGCTGCATAATTGATATCCTCAAAGAATATGCCATACATTGTAGGCTGTATCTGAGCACCAATCTTATTGGTTTTGACCACCATATTATTGGTTGTAGCACCGGCAGAAATTGCGGCAGCGGCCGTCAGTGCAGCAAGAAATATCTTTCCGTTTCGCATGTCAGTTAGAATAATTACGTTTTTATTATAATGCAAAGATAAGCCATTTTTATGAATTGACCAAAAATTTTTATAATAGAATGTTTCTTTCAAAAAAATACATTACAAAGAACAATTATGTCGGAAATTTTTATTAATTTTGTGGAGACAAAAAATGAACAACAAATAACCTGACATTATATGGCTCAAGGAAGAATACTGCTTTCAAATGAATGGCCGGAAGATGCGGAATTTAAAGAAGGAATACGCCGCGCTCCGGACCGCCACTATACACTTACCACAGAAAAAACTATCACAGCACTCAAGAATGCGCTCAGATACTTACCTGATGAATTGCACGAAAAGGCTGCCCCGGAATTTCTTGAAGAGTTGCGCACGCGAGGCCGCATATATGCCTACAGATGGCGACCGAAAGGAGATCTGAAGGCAAAACCTATTGATGAGTACAAAGGGAAATGTCTTGCAGGCAAAGCTTTTCAGGTGATGATCGACAACAATCTTTGTTTCGACATAGCACTGTATCCTTACGAACTTGTCACGTATGGTGAGACAGGTCAGGTATGCCAAAACTGGCTACAATATCGACTGATCAAGAAATATCTTGAAAACCTCACCGAAGAGCAGACTCTGGTAGTGGAATCAGGACATCCACTTGGTTTGTTTCCCTCACGTCCGGATGCTCCTCGTGTGATAATCACAAATGCGATGATGGTCGGGATGTTCGACAACCTTCATGATTGGCACGAGGCGATGCAAATGGGAGTTGCAAACTATGGTCAGATGACGGCTGGCGGATGGATGTATATCGGACCACAAGGAATAGTTCACGGCACTTTCAACACCATATTGAATGCCGGGCGCATGAAACTTGGAGTTCCGGAAAACGGAGACCTTCGCGGTCACCTCTTTGTAAGTTCAGGATTAGGCGGCATGAGCGGCGCACAACCAAAAGCTGCCGACATAGCCGGTGCTGTCTCCATAGTGGCAGAAGTGGATTCCTCCCGTATTGAGACGCGCCGAAGCCAGGGATGGGTAAAGGAAGTGACGCCAGATCTTGACGAAGCATTCCGTCTGGCTGAAGATGCCATAGCAAAAAAAGAGCCTCTTTCCATTGCCTATCACGGCAATATTGTGGATCTTCTTGAATATGCAGTTGCCAACAATAAGAAAATCGAACTTCTGAGCGACCAGACTTCATGCCATGCGGTGTATGAAGGTGGCTATTGTCCGGTGGGCCTATCATTCGAGGAGCGCACACGCATGCTTCATGATAATCCTGAGGAATTCCGGAAATTGGTAGACAAGACACTTCATCGTCACTATAAGGCAATCAAGGAACTTGTGGCACGAGGGACATATTTCTTCGACTATGGGAATTCATTCATGAAAGCGATGTACGACGCCGGAGTCAAAGAGTTGTCAAAGAATGGAGTGGATGAAAAGGATGGTTTTATCTGGCCTTCATACGTAGAGGATATCATGGGACCAATGTTGTTTGACTACGGTTATGGACCGTTCAGATGGGTATGTCTCAGCGGCAAGCATGAAGACCTCATAAAGACAGACAAGGCAGCAATGGAATGCATTCCCAAGGAACGTCGGGGTCAGGATATGGACAACTGGATATGGATTCGAGATGCGGAAAAGAATGCACTTGTGGTAGGAACACAGGCAAGAATTCTTTATCAGGACGCCATGGGACGACTGAAAATTGCCTTGAAGTTTAATGAGATGGTTCGCAATGGCGAGGTAGGACCCATTATGTTGGGGCGTGACCACCACGATGTGAGCGGCACAGACTCGCCATTCCGCGAGACATCCAATATTAAGGATGGGTCTAACGTGATGGCAGATATGGCAGTGCAGTGTTTCGCAGGCAACTGTGCACGTGGCATGAGTCTCGTGGCTCTTCACAACGGAGGAGGTGTCGGAATAGGGAAAGCCATCAACGGCGGATTCGGAATGGTATGCGATGGATCGCACAGGGTAGATGAAATCCTAACCAAGGCAATGCTTTGGGATGTAATGGGGGGAGTGGCCCGTCGCAGTTGGGCCCGTAATGAAAATGCCATGAGTACGGTGAAGGAATGGAACGACACACAGGCCGACAATGGCTTTATGATCACAGAACCTTTCCTTGCCGACGAATCCTATCTCCGTTCTCTTTTAGAGGTTTAAAGATTAAGGTTTAATTTATTGGTTATTTTAAACCCAATTTCATTAGTACCAATTTCATAAAATTGATAAAATGTCAAATCTATATATAAAGCATGCCACTATAGTCACACCTATAGGCAAAGAGGCCGTAAAAGGGGAGGATATGCGACATTTCAATGTCATTGAAGACGGGGCTATCTTGATCAAAGATGGAGTGATACGCTATGTCGGCAATTCGAATCCATTGCGCCAGATATATTCGCTGTTTGGACATGGAGCCACTTTCCGAGAGATTAATGCGCATGGCAAGGTTGTTATTCCGGGATTTGTAGATTCCCACACTCACGCGGTATTCGGTGGATTCCGTCCCGATGAATTCCGCTGGAGACTTGAAGGAGAGTCCTATATGAGTATCATGGAGAAGGGTGGCGGTATTCAAAACACAGTCAATGCCACCCGAAAAGCATCCACTGCAGACTTGGTAAGAAATGCAGAGTGGCTGATAGACCGAATGATAGAAATGGGGGTCACGACAGCTGAAGTAAAGAGCGGATATGGTCTTGACTATAACACTGAGGCTAAAATGCTCTCGGCAATTGGTCAACTTGCATCCAAACATAAAATAGAAATTGTGCCTACGTTTCTTGGTGCTCACGCTGTGCCATCAGAATATAAAGGGCGCACATCGGAATATGTGGATCTGATTATAGAGAAGATGCTACCAAGGTTTCGGAAGGCTGCTAAATTTTGCGATATATTCACAGAGAAAAATGTATTTGAAATAGAGGATTCACGCCGTCTGATGTCAGCAGCCAAGGCTATGGGTTACAAGCTGAAATTCCATGCCGATGAGATAGTGCCGCTTGGAGGTGCAGAACTTGCAGCAGAACTTGGAGCGGTAAGCGCCGACCATCTTTTGCATGTCAGCGATAAAGGAATCAAGGGCATGGCTGAAAAAGGAGTAGTGGCAACTTTGCTTCCTCTCACTGCATTTGCACTTAAAGAGGAATTTGCACCGGCAAGGAAGATGATAGATGAAGGATGTGCAGTGGCACTTGCTACAGATTTGAATCCAGGCAGCTGTTTCTCAGGCTCAATTCCTCTTACTATTGCCCTTGCCTGCATCTATATGAAAATGAGTGTGGAGGAAGTCATCACGGCTCTTACCTTGAATGGAGCGGCAGCCTGTGGCCTTGCCGACAGAAAAGGCTCGATTGAACCCGGGAAGGATGGCGACCTTGCAATCCTTCATTTCGACAATATCAATATGCTTCCATATTATGTAGGCATGAATTGCGTTAAGACCACAATTGCCAAGGGGAAGGTGCTTTTCGATGACAAATAATAAATTCTTAAATTCTATATCATGATAAAAGAATATGCGATAGGAAGTTCGGAATTAACCTACGACCTTATCGAAAAGATATTGAAATCTGGTGCAAAACTGACCTTGTCAGAATCAGCCGTAGAAAAAATCCGACATTGTCGTGAGTTTCTTGATTCAAAGGCGAGCGAAGAGACCGCTCCAATATATGGAGTGACAACCGGTTTCGGATCACTCTGCAACCGACATATCGATTCAAAAGATCTCACCACCCTTCAGGAAAACCTCATTAAGAGTCATTCCTGTTCGGTAGGGACGCCGGTGGATAAGACCGTAGTAAAATTGATGCTAATGCTTAAAGCCCATGCTCTTTCTATGGGATTTAGTGGTGTGCAGGTAGAGACGGTGCAACGGATTTTGGATTTTTACAACAATGACATTCTTCCGGTGGTCTATGACCGGGGTTCACTTGGAGCCTCGGGCGACCTTGCTCCTCTTGCAAATCTTTTCCTACCATTAATAGGGGAGGGATATGTGAATTATGATGACAAGACTTTCAAGGGATCGGAAATCCTTGATATATTTGGATGGAAACCAATAACATTGAAATCGAAAGAGGGTCTTGCCTTGCTAAATGGCACACAGTTTATGAGTGCCAACGGTATAAAGGCCCTTATTGATGGCTGGCATCTCGTCAATTGTTTTGACATGTTCGGAGCAATGAGTCTTGAGGCATACGATGGAAGGATCGAGCCATTCTGGGATTGCATACAACAGGTTCGTCCACACAAAGGACAGATAGAGACAGCGGCCATATTCCGCAAAATTCTTGCAGGCAGCCAGATTATTTCCCAAGAAAAGGAGCACGTGCAGGATCCATATTCATTCCGTTGCATCCCGCAAGTGCATGGGGCAGTCAAGGATGCCATGCGTCATGTCACAGAGGTGCTACATACGGAAATCAATTCCGTCACCGACAATCCAACTGTATTCCCGGATGATGACCTTGTGGTGTCGGGTGGCAATTTCCATGGAGAACCACTTGCATTGGTTTTCGATTATATGGGTGTGGCACTTCATGAACTTGGGAATATTTCAGAAAGGCGGGTTGCGCAGTTGATTCTTGGCAAACGTGGACTTCCGGAATTTCTTGTGGCAAAACCAGGACTCAACAGCGGCTTTATGATTCCGCAATATTCAGCAGCCTCAATGGTGAGCCAAAACAAGATGTATGCGTGGCCGTCAAGTTGCGACTCCATAGTCAGCAGCAATGGTCAGGAAGACCTTGTTTCGATGGGAGCCAATGCGGCGACAAAACTGCATAAGATAATTTCCAACCTCCAGTTTTTGGCGGGCATAGAGTTGATGAATGCGGCGCAAGGCATAGATTTCCGCCGGCCGCTGAAATCTTCTCCATTGATTGAGAAAATCATGGCAGACTATAGAGCGACGGTTCCATTTGTGGAAGATGATGTGGTGATGACAGACTATATCACCAAGACCATGAATTTCTTAAGCAACTATGATATTATATTGTAAATAATGGCAAGAAAACCGAAAATTCTTCCACTACTGGAAAATGTTGAGATTACTGGGCTTGCGGCAGAGGGTAAGGCAATAGCAAGAGTTAAGATGCGTCTGGAAGATGAATCCGCCATTGTGGTGTTCATCCCATACGGAGCACCCGGAGATATTGCCGACATAAAGATTGACCGCAAAAAGCATTCCTTTGCCGAAGGCCATATCGAAAGAATGGTAATTCCTTCACCTTTGCGTATGAAGCCGGTATGTCCTCATTTCGGAATATGTGGAGGCTGCAAATGGCAACATCTTCCTTACAGCGAACAGTTGAAGTGTAAGCAACAGACAGTGGTTGATGCATTGACGAGAATAGGAAAGATCGCTCTTCCTGAAATTAGCCCTATTCTTGGAAGCCGAAACATCTGGCGCTACCGCAACAAGATGGAATACACATTCTCCGACAAAAAATGGCGCACCTGGGAGGATGTGAAGAGCGGAAAGGTGTTTGAAGACTCACCCAATGCTCTTGGATTTCACATTCCTGGAGCTTTCGACAAGGTGTATCATATAAATGAGTGCTTCCTTCAGGAGGAACTCGGCGACGGAATACGCAATTCCCTTTATCAATTTGCACTTGACAACAACCTTTCATTCTATAATATTAGGGAAAATCGGGGATTATTGCGCATTCTGATGATCCGAATTGCGTCAACGGGCCAATGCATGGTCTGCATACAGTTTGGAGAAGATGACAAAGAGAACATTGCCCTCGTGATGAACTATCTTAAAGAAACATTTCCGGAGATTACATCTTTGCTTTATATAGTAAATCTCAAAGTCAACGACACCATATCGGACCAGGAGATTCTTTCCTGGTCAGGTCATGATTACATTGAAGAAGAAATGGAGGGTTTGAAATTTAGGGTAAATGCAAAATCCTTCTTTCAGACAAATTCGCTTCAGGCCTACGAACTCTATAAAGTGGCAAGAAAATATGCCGGACTTGCACCGGAGAAAGAACTTAGCGATTCGGAGAAGGCAAGGTATGGATATGCCGGAAATGCCGATTCGCCGCTTGTCTATGACTTATATACCGGGACCGGGACAATAGCGAACTTCATAGCAAGAGGAGCGCGTCAGGTAGTAGGAATAGAATATGTGGAAGCTGCCATTGAAGATGCAAAATTAAATGCGAGGGTAAATGGTCTTGACAACACTCTTTTCTATGCGGGCGACATGAAAGATATTCTCACAGACGACTTTGTGAGAGATCATGGCAAGCCTGAAGTAATGATAATTGATCCGCCAAGGGCAGGAATGCATCCCGACGTTATTGACGTGATTCTCAAGGCTGCACCGGATACGATAGTCTATGTCAGCTGTAATCCGGCAACCCAGGCCAGAGACCTTGCATTGATGGATTCCCTTTATGAAGTCACCGATGTGCAACCGGTCGATATGTTTCCTCACACGCACCATGTGGAAAATGTGGTGAGAATGAAAAGAAGAAAGTAAAGCCAAACAATCACGACAAAATCAAACAAAAGCGATTCCGGTTGAAATCGCTTTTATATTCGATCAAAATGAGACCTCAATTCGCCATCATCATTCTGAAATTCATGCCGTTGATGGAATTGCAAGACCTTGCAAACTGACGAATCATTTCGATAGACATTTTGCTTGGCGATTTTTTGCACTGAATATTCATTGATGTAGTCATTAAAGTGGTAGAATCGTTTGTCATAGGCACAAGGATTTTGAGATTAATTACAATTTATTAACGCACTCCTTGTGTGTTTTATTTTGCAAGATACAAAAAAAAACAGGGATTATGCATAGATAATCCCTATTATTAATATCATTGGTGGGTTATTAGAGTGTAAGCACCACATCCTTTTCCTCAGCAATTCTGCGAAGATTGATGATGGCATAGCGCATACGACCTAAAGCCGTATTGATGCTGACACCTGTCTTCTCGGCAATTTCTTTAAACGACAAGTTGTCGTAGTACCTCATAATAAGGACTTCGCGCTGCAATTCGGGCAGAAGAGTGATAAGCATCTGCACATCGTCTCTTATCTGCTCAGAGACAATTCTGTCTTCAATAGTACCTTCACACAGTTCCTTTTTATTTAGTATGTCCAATTCCTCGATATCAGTGCTCTGCATGTTTTCAGACTTCTCCTGACGATAAAAGTCAATAATCAGGTTGTGGGCAATACGTGAAATCCACGCGGGAAACTTCCCGTTTTCGGTGTAGCGACCATGTTTGATAGTCAGGATAGCTTTCACGAATGTCTCCTGAAAGATATCATTGGCTATATCTTCATTTTTCACAACACGAAGAATATAGTTGAACGTTTTCTCCTGATGTCTGCGAAGCAGACAGTCAAAAGCCTCGTTATTGCCTTGCTCGTAAGCCCTGACCAATTGTTCGTCGGTCATGCTCTCATAGTTTGTCATTGTCTTGCTGATTAATACGTTAAGTATATATCTATCAATAGGCAATTCTTTTTTTGTGATCTGTTATACGTTTTATTTTCTCTTTTATTGTGCAAATTTACAAAAAAAAATAGTCCAACCCAAACATTTTGGACTATTTTTTAGTTAAAAATTATCAAACGGGCAATTTTTCAATTATAAACTCGTTGAAGAGACCTCAAAGAAAAGCTAAATCAAGGCATTTTCAAGAACTTCAGAAATATCTTTTACATAGATGAAGTTCATTTCCTTAAGATATAAGGGTTCGATTTCCTCTATATCTTTTCTGTTGTCGGCTGAAAGAATTATAGTGTCAATTCCTGATCTTTTGGCCGCAAGTATCTTTTCCTTTATACCGCCGACAGGAAGCACCTTACCGCGGAGTGTCATTTCTCCAGTCATGGCAATTCGTTCCTTAACCTTGCGTCCGGTGAAAGAAGAAACCATAGAAGTCACCATTGTTATGCCGGCAGATGGTCCATCTTTAGGTATAGCCCCCTCCGGGACATGAAGATGCACATTGTTTTCAGCAAACAGTTCTTCTTTAATTCCAAGGCTATCGGCATGAGCTCTCACATATTGGAGAGCGATAGTGGCCGACTCTTTCATCACATCTCCGAGATTGCCGGTAAGTGTCAATTTTTCTCCTTTGCCTTTCGAAAGAGATGTCTCAATGAAAAGAATCTCACCACCGGCAGCTGTCCAAGCCAGGCCTGTCACCACCCCGGTGTAATCGTTTCCTTCATACACCTCGCCCATGAAATCCTCTTTGCCGAGTATAGATTTCACCTTTTCAATGTCGAGCGACTTTTCATAATCTTTTCCACCAGCCTTAAGGCGAGCAATCTTACGGATCAATCGACGAAGAACCTTGTCAAGTTGTCTGACACCTGACTCCCGGGTGTAGTGCTCCACAATATATTTGATGCCATCATCTGAAATGGAAATGTTGTCGTCGCGCATGCCGAGATCTTCCATAGCCTTTGGCAAAAGATGGCGTTTTGCAATCTCGATTTTTTCTTCCACTATATATCCTGAAACCTCAATGAGTTCCATACGGTCGAGAAGGGGAGCGGACACTCCCTCAAGCGTATTTGCAGTGGCAATGAAGAGAATGTTGGACAGATCATAATCCACATCAAGATAGTTGTCGTGGAATTTTGAGTTCTGCTCCGGATCGAGTACTTCGAGAAGAGCAGCGGAGGGGTCGCCATTGTGGCTCTTGTTGATCTTATCCACCTCATCGAGCACAATGACGGGATTGTTGCTTTGCTTATCTTTGAGAGCAGAGATGATCCTGCCGGGCATAGCTCCTATATATGTGCGACGATGTCCTCGTATCTCGGCCTCATCATGCAGACCGCCTAATGAAATTCTTGCATACTCCCTGCCCAAAGCCTCAGCCACAGATTTCCCAAGAGAAGTCTTGCCGACCCCCGGAGGACCATAAAGACATATAATAGGCGATTTCATGTCGCCACGCAGTTTCATCACCGCCACCTGCTCAATGATTCTCTCTTTAATCTTTTCAAGACCATAGTGGTCTCTATCCAGAATTTCCTCAACATGATCGAGTTCAAAATCGGTGGTGATTTTTTTGTTCCAGGGCAGAGACAGAAGAGTATTAAGATAGGAATATTGAATACCATATTCCGGCATTGAGGCGGCAAATCTTCCAAGTTTGTCAAGTTCTTTCTTGAAATATTTAGTCATCTCTTCACCCCAGTCCATCTTCTCTGCTTTTGCGAGAAGTTCCTTCTCATCATTGTCCTCTGCAGAGTCGCCAAGTTCTTCTTTGATGGCCCTCATTTGCTGATGTAGGAACTGATCACGCTGTTGGTTGGTTATCTCAGAGTGAGTACGTTCTTGGATATCAGCCTTAATCTGAAGCATCTGGAAAGACGTATCGAGCAAATTCAGTAGTTTCAATCCCCTTTGCTTCAGGTCGGACTCCTCAAGCAACATTTGTTTTTCCTCAATGCTGATAGGAGAGTTGCAGATGATGAAGTTAATCTGCTTGAACGGGCTGGCAAACTGGTCGAGAGCATACCTCACTTCTTTAGTATCTTCCGGACTGAAAAGATCAAGGATTGCTTCAAAGGTTTCGTTGATTGAAGAAAAGATTGCACCCAACTCGATATCATTCTCATTCTCCTTAGGAAGAATTTCCTTCACATATTCCACTTGAGCAAATATTCCGGAATCCTTTGTATTTTTGAACCTAACAACCTTTGCTCTACTGGCCGCGACCATGAATGCCGTATAGCTTCCATCTGGCATCTCCATAAGTTTAGCCACCACACAGACCACGCCCATTCGGTAAAGATCTCTTGGGGATACTTTGTCGCAGTCTGATTTCACGGTAATGGCCACCACAGCCTCCTGATTGTTGCAAGCACGCTCAAGACTAATCAATGTTTCAGGATCAGGCACCGCCATAGGGACAGTGATAAAAGGATACATGACCATATCACGTATCGGTATAACCTGCATATTATGGTCGTCGATCTTGCAGTTGCTGAAATTGAAATCCGAAGCCACTTCCGACATGATGCCATTGACCGGATGCATCGCTCCTTGCATTCTATATGTATCAAATCTGTATGATGCCATCTTGGTTCAATTCTTTTGAAAAAAATTGAATTAAATAATTATAGTTGATCAGGTTGCTTAGTTGATTCAACCTTTTTATGTCTTTTATGCTTATTCTTAGCTGTTGATTTCGGTGATTTTGTATCGTTCGAAATATTATTTGCTGTTGTTTTATGTCTGCCATTGGACTTGTCGCCACGCGAAGGCCCCTTTTTATTTCGCGTCCGACTCTTTTTAACTCCTCCTTCATATTGGGGACCTTTACCCAAACCTTCCGGAATGGTCTCTTTCAGAACTTCTTTTTCGAGTAATCGCTCTATCTGCTTGAATTTATAGATATCCTTGTCGGAAATAAATGTTACAGCCTTTCCTTCGCGGTCTGCACGTGCAGTTCGACCGACACGGTGGACATAATCTTCCGCTTCATGAGGCACATCATAGTTTACCACCATCTCTATATCGTCGATATCTATGCCGCGTGCCACGATATCTGTGGCAACCAACACATTTATTTTCCCGCTCTTGAAGTCAAGGATCACGTCTTCACGTTTGTCTTGGTCAAGGTCGGAATGCATTTCACCTATATTATATTTCTCTTTCTTCAGGACTCTTGCCAGTTCCTTTACTTTTAGCTTAGAAGACGAGAACACAATTACCCGTTCTGGTTTGTTTTCCTTGAAAATCGATTTCAGTATAGGCAATTTCTGAGTTTCATAGCAAACGTAAGCCTTCTGTTCTATTTTGTCGGCCGGTTTTGAAACCGCAAGTTTTATTTCGTGTGGATCGACGAGAATCTTGTTGGCAAGTTGCTGAATCTTTGGAGGCATTGTAGCACTAAAGAGCAGTGTCTGACGCTTCTTTGGCAATCTGCCGACAATCTGCATGATGTCGTCAAAAAATCCCATATCGAGCATTCTGTCCGCCTCATCCAGTATAAAAAACGAGACCTTAGACAGATCCACATATCCCATAGAAAGATGCGCAAGTAGGCGACCGGGAGTGGCAATCACCACATCTGCACCAGCTTTCAGGCTGCGTCGCTGCTGGTCGTAGGTATGACCGTCGGTACCTCCATATACCGGAATGCTGCTTAATGGCAAGAAATAAGAAAAACCCTGCATCTGCTGGTCAATCTGCTGGGCAAGTTCCCTTGTTGGGGCCATAATCACACAATTGACAGCATCCGCCGGATAATCTTCTGTAGAAAGCATATCCAAAACCGGAAGCAGGTAGGCAGCGGTCTTGCCAGTGCCAGTCTGTGCACATGCAAGCAAATCACGCCCCTCAAGAACTATCGGTATGGCCTGTTCCTGAATCGGTGTGCAGTCATCAAAATGCATGTCCCAAAGGGCATCAAGCAGATCATCGTTTCTTAAAAGCTCGTCGAATCTCATTTTTTTTCTTTTGAGCTGCAAAATTACTAATTTTTTACGAATTATTTGCGTATTTATAATTTTATGTGTAATTTTGCAGTGTTGCACCAATGTACAACACTGCAATAATTCAAAAACTAAACCAATCATGTCATGATTGAAATAAAAGACTTTTCATTCACATATCCAAAATCATCAAAACCGGCTCTTTATGACATGAATGCGGATATTCCCGAAGGCATTCACCTGCTGGTTGGTGAAAACGGTGCTGGAAAAACAACACTGCTTTTCGCAATGACCGGGCTTATATCTCCTCAAAGGGGACGTATAATGATCAATGGCAAAGAAGCAACATCGATGCTTCCCTCCGAAAAGAACGATATATTCATGGTAGATGAGAATCTTGAATTGACGGCCAAAACCATTCGCAGTTTTGCCAAAGTGCATTCAAGATTCTATCCAAACTTTTCAGAAGATATCTTCAATGCAAATCTTCAGGCTTTCGATATGACTGGAGATGAGATGATAAAAAAACTATCTTTGGGAAACAGGAAGAAAGCCATTCTATCTTATGCGATCGCTCTTGGAGTAGGGGTATTGCTTCTTGATGAACCCACCAACGGACTCGACATCGATTCGAAAGACACTCTACGCAGAATAATTGCAGCCAACTTATCTGAGAGGCAAACCGTAATCATCTCAACCCACAATGTTTCGGAATTCAGGAATCTCTACGATGGCCTTATCGCCATTCATAAAGGAGAATTGCAACTGGCAGCCACTGCCACCAAGATAACTGACATTTTGGAATTCATCGTGTCTCCCTCAAAAAGAGAAGACGCTCTCTACTCTGAACTCTTTATAGGTGGCTATAATACAATATGTCCGGTTTCCGGCGATTCCTGCTCTGATATAGATTGGGAACTTCTCTACAAAGCTCTCATGTCGCCTCGCGGAAAAGAAATAATATCATTATTCATAAGTAAAGAAGCATGACAACGATAAATTCTACCGATAATCCTTCCACATACATTGATAGGTTTTCATGGCAACGGATGTGGGATTTTGGCAACTTATTTAGCAATTCTCTGAAAAGACAACTCTTGGTGTATGGCTTATTATCGCTGATATCCGCCATTTTCTGTCTTCTTCCTTTAAGCGCAGCCACACAGATGGGACTCTTCAGCATGTTTGGGTCCGTACTTGGTTTTGCATATTACCTTTCTCCTTTGGTGCTGAGCAAGTGGGGCGACACGCGCATGGTGATGAACATGACCCCCGCGCTCCCTATTGAGAAATTTCTCTTCTTTATGATATATTTTCTCATACTTCTTCCAATTGTGGTATTTCTGCCAACTCTTATTGCACAATATTTTTATCTAAAGATACCGGCAGTCCAGACAGTGCAGATGCTTAAAGTCCTTAAATTATCGTTCGAGTATGAATATACCATTTCAAAGTTTGTGGATGGTGGGGCAATAGTACT
This sequence comes from uncultured Sangeribacter sp., assembly GCA_964388725.1. Classification (GTDB taxonomy): domain Bacteria; phylum Bacteroidota; class Bacteroidia; order Bacteroidales; family Muribaculaceae; genus Lepagella. Next base: position 41,238 of record CAYMBR010000008.1, read on the forward strand.
CTCATGTTTCTATGTGGTATTGAATTGCAATGGCAATCGGACACTTAAAGGAGTTCTTGCGGTCCTTGGGATATTGTTTGGACTTGGAATAGTGGGAGCCATCTGTGGTTTTGTAATGGGATTTCACGATGGCTATGGAGGGTATGCATATCCGGACGCCCTCGGAATGGAAAATATTTTGCAATCACTAAGAATGCCTACAACGGTACTTGATATTTTCTTTGCCATTGCATCAATAATATTAATGTGGCTATGCTATCGGAGATTGGCACATCCCAAAGTCTGACTGAAATATGGAATTTAACGACAACAAACCAATTTACCGTCAGATTATTGATTTCGCATACTCGCAAATCATGACCGATGTGTGGCCACCCGACCAACGTATACCGAGCGTCAGGGAACTTAGCGTTGTGCTCCAGGTAAACTCCCGCACCGTTCTCAAGGCCATGGAGCATCTTCAGAATCTTGGAATCATAGTGGTCAAGCGTGGAATGGGATTCTCTTTAGCCCCTGACGCAAAAGTCAAAGTGACAGAGGAGAGAAAAAGGGATTTCTTTGCATCAACGCTTCCAGGATTTATTGACGAAATGAATATGTTGGGACTGAAACGTGACGACATAACAGAATATTTACCGAAATAAACAAACTACAATAACTTATGAGTATTCTAAAAGTAAATGATGTTTCCAAGCAGTATTCCGGTCATCTTGCTCTCGACAAGGTGAGTCTTGAGATACCGGAAAGGAAAATCTATGGACTTCTGGGGCCAAATGGAGCCGGGAAAACCACACTCATCCGTATTATAAACCATATAACAGCACCGGATTCCGGCAATGTGGAGTTTATGGGACACCAACTTACGGCAGCAGACGTGGTCAACATTGGCTATCTTCCGGAAGAGCGAGGTCTCTACAAGAAAATGAAAGTGGGCGATCAGGCTCTTTTCTTCGCCAAACTCAAGGGGCTCTCAAGCAAGGAAGCTATGGAACAGCTTCGCTATTGGTTTGAGCGTTTCGGCATCTCAGACTGGTGGAACCGCAAGGTGGAAGAACTCTCAAAGGGTATGGCACAGAAAATACAGTTTATCATCACAGTGCTTCATCGGCCGAAACTCCTTATCTTCGATGAGCCATTCTCCGGATTCGATCCCATCAACGCCAACCTCCTGAAGGATGAGATACTCCGACTGCGCGATGAGGGTGCAACCGTGATATTTTCTACCCATAACATGGAAAGCGTGGAGAAACTCTGCGATGAAATAACTCTTATCAACCGCAGCCGCAGCATTCTCTCAGGAAATGTCAACGAGATAAGAACCCGAATGGGCAGAGGGCGTTATCGCCTGTCGTTTGAAGGGGACCCGCAGAAACTGTTGTCTGCACTTGGCCAGACGGTAGTAGATGCAAAATTTGAGGAAGATCCCAATTCCAATATCATTAAAGTTGATCTTCAGCTTCAGGCAGATGCCCCGATTCGCCAAACCATCTCCTTGGCCAATGAGGCAGTCGATCTTGTAAGTTTCGACCGAGCACTCCCTTCAATGAACGACATTTTCATACGCACAGTCGAAAACTTCGACGAAGCAGGAATTCCTCCATCCTTTAACTCATAACTCTAAATATTATGAACCGAAACTTATTCATTATAATCAGGCGTGAATTTATGGAGCGGGTGGCGAAGAAAAGTTTCATCATCACCACTCTGCTGATGCCGGTACTAATGCTCCTCATGATGGTTTTGCCAACTCTGATAATGGTTTTCTCTACCCCATCCTCCAAAGATGTGGCGATAGTGGATGAATCAGGAGTTATCTTCCCATCACTTCTGAAGGAAAACAACGATGACCTAAGGTTTATTATGGTCAATCAACCACTTGATTCCGCCATACAAAGCGACTCCTACTATGCAGTGCTTGCCATACCGGAAAACATTGTGGATAATCCTTCAGCAGCAAAACTATACCTTCATGACGGAGGGTCGCAAATCACCGAGCAGTCCATTTCAAACATGATTGAAAATGCGGTGCGTGACCAACGAATGAAGAAATATGATATTGATAATCTTTCAGTCATTATGGCCGATATTGATGTGGATTGCAATTTACAAACTGTTCGCGTGCAGGAATCCGGAGAGGAGGAACAGACATCCTCTGCCGTATCCTTCTTCCTTGGTCTTTTCATGACATTCGTGCTATATATGTTCCTCTTGATGTATGGTCAGATGGTGATGAACTCTATAATAGAGGAGAAAAACAACAGGGTACTCGAGCTTGTGGTGTCATCTGTAAAACCCTCTGACCTCATGCTTGGCAAAATACTTGGTGTTGGTCTTGTGGCAGTGGTGCAGATACTTATATGGATGGTACTGCTGTGCACCATGTCGAGTGCTGTTATGCCAATGTTGGTTCCAGAGGGTGGCATTGATGCAGCCACCGAACCCGAACTCGCCAACGCGATAGCCACTTTTGGCTCTGTCACATTCATACTTCAGTTGTTCGGATATATCCTTATATTCCTTATCGGAGGATTCCTTTTCTACGCCTCCATTTTTGCAGCTATAGGTTCCTCTGTGGATAACGTACAAGATGCGTCTCAACTAACCTCCTTTGCAATAGTTCCGATTGTCATTGGCTTGATGGTAGGGTTGTCTGCAGGTACTGATCCCAATTCATCTATGGCAATTTGGACTTCCATCATTCCATTCACATCGCCGATGGTGATGCTGATGCGCGTGCCGTTTGGTATTCCCGCTTGGCAGATAGTGGTGTCTGTGATAGTTCTATACGCCTCTTTCCTTATAATGGTATGGCTTGCAGCCAAGATCTATCGCGTAGGCATCTTCATGTATGGCAAAAAGCCCAACATCAAGGATCTCATCCGCTGGGCCACCTACAAGTAATGACAAATTAAAAGTGAAAAAGTAAAAATAAGTCGCTGATTATTAAAAATTAGCGACTTATCTATTTTCTTTGCATAAATATTACATAAAGATTTCGGGACATCAACAACATCCTGCGTTCATTCGACGCTGACTTCCGTGTTCCCTTAAACATGCACGTTGCGGGCTATAAATACAGCGAAATCGCTGATCATCTCAACCTTCCGGTCGGCACAGTTAAAAGTCGTATCTTCTTCACCCGCAAACGCCTCCGCGAAGCACTCGCTTAAAGAAATTCGAAAATTTAACAGGTTAATATGAAGAAGGGCGTGGCCATTTTGGTCATGCCCTTAATTTTTTTTGAAAAATTTAGTACTATGTATTGCATAGTACTAAAAATTTTATTAACTTTGCATCGTCAAAGAATAATAAGAACACCATGAACATCGAAAATGCAAAATCCCAAATGAGGAAAGGAATGCTGGAGTATTGCGTCATGCTTCTGCTGCGAAGAGAAGCATGCTACACAAGCGACATCATTTCAAGACTTAAGGAAGCCGACATGATAGTTGTGGAGGGGACGCTCTACCCACTATTGACAAGGCTAAAGAAAGATGGTATTCTGTGCTACGAGTGGAGGGAATCTACCCAGGGACCTCCACGTAAGTACTATGCTCTGACCAATGAAGGGGAGGAGTTCCTCCGTCAACTTGATGAAGTCTGGACCGGTATAGACAATTCAATCAAGACAATCAGAGCAACCGAACTGCAAAACAACAATTATCAACTAAATTGAAACACAGATTATGAAAAAGAATATAACAGTCAATATCTTCGGTTCGCTTTATCCCATGGACGAGGATGCATACGCCATGCTTAATGCATACCTAATCAATATGCGTGACTATTTTTCAAAAAAACCGGATGGCAAAGAAATTGCCGACGATATCGAGGCAAGAGCCGCAGAGTTAATGTCGGAACTTATGAATTCCAGAGTCGAGGCAATAAGCATTGAGCATATCAATGATATCATAACCCGTATTGGAAATCCAGAGCAGATGAACTATGATGAAGAAAATATAGTTTCGGATTCCATTGCAGTTGACAATGCTGAGAAGACTTCAGAATCAACGGATGCGGTCAAGAAAAAACTTTTCCGAGATCCTGACCACAAAATTATTGCCGGGGTTTGCTCGGGATTGGGAAACTACTTCGGAATAAATCCGGTGTGGCTTAGGATTCTCGGACTGATACTTATCTGGCCTACCTTTGGCGTGATAATAACTGTCTATGCGATATGCTGGATTTGTATTCCATTGGCTGTCACGCCTACTGAAAGACTACAAATGAAGGGGAAACCGGTGAATATGTCAAACATCTGCCGGGAATTCCTTGACTCAACACGCGAGATAATCAACAAAACCGGAACATTCGTCAACAATAATGGATTCTCTTACGGAATCGTATCGGTCATAAAGTGGGTGATGTATTCGCTCTGCATTTTATTAGGAGTAGCCTTTATTCTCGCAATACTTGGTATTTTAATCAGTCTTGTAGGAGCAGTATCGGCTCCTTGGACAAATCTTTCGGGCATCATAAAAGATGATTTTCCCCTTTATGCCATTGCCACAAGCAATCCGCTATGGCTGATTGCTGTATGCGGTGTCAGCCTTCTCGTGATGTTGATATTGATGCTTTATGGCTTAATCCACTTCTCTCTGCATATATGCGGCAAAGTCAAACCGATGAGCATACTGTTGCGCTTCTCTTGCGTAACCTTATGGATAATAGGGCTTATAGTATTTGTGGCATCTTCCACCAATATCGTTAGCAACGTAAGTTTGGAATACGGGCCTCGCAATCATGCGGCTCATCAAGAAAGAGAGGCGGAAAGATTATTGCGGCAACGTGAATTTCTTGAAAGTCAAGGCTGGACTATAGTGCGAGAAACCAACCTTAAGGGTGGCTACACGAGAAGCGACAAACATTACTCCGGCGCTGACGACATACGATTTCTACATGCCGGAAGTAAAGAAAACGACAGGGTGATGGAATATGAGGTAGTAAAGCACGTCAAGGTTGCTCCGGGTGTATATCGGCTTAAGGCGGCAGGTCGCACTAATGGAGAGGGAGCAGAAATATTTGCCGAAAACGGCAATGGAATCCGATTTGCATCCCCAATTCCTGTATGTGCCAACAGCGGCGGTTCTATCTGGCAGAATGCAAAGGATGCACTTGAAGCTGACTCTCTGAAGAAAAGACCCGACAGAGGCTATTTGAATAAAATCTACAAGGCAAATGACAAACATGGCTATGGTTGGTCTGAAATTGTGGTTGAAAATATCAAGGTCGGGCCTGACAGCATCTTAACTTACGGAGTTACCAACGTAGGCACCGCCCACACTTGGGAAGGTTCCTGGTTCTCAGCGACTTCATTCGACTTACAAAAAGATTTATAAAAGAAATTTGGAATATTTTGTAACAAAATCTCCGTTTTTAAATCTTTATATATAAAAACGCGTCTGAGAATATAGACAATAACTCCAAAATTCAAAACAACCATGACACACCACAGGATTCCATTCCTATTGCTTTTTGCATTTCTAACCATTACATTCTCATCTGAATGCATGAGGCTAAATGCGCAGACCCGAAACGATTCCATTTCCATCAGCGGAAGACTCAAAGAGTCGCTCGGCAAGAATGACCTTACGGATGGTTGGGCTGTATTGCTCGACAAAGAAGGGAATCCGGTCGATTCCATCCAAACTTGTCAAGGCAGATCCTATAGGGACGGAGAGATTATCAAACAGTCTTATTACGGTTTTATGGTTCCCCGCAACGATTCGACCTATTACATTCAGTTGAGTTGCCCACGCTACACTACAAAGACAATCACCTACGAATTGAAAAATGTAGGAAAACGTGAAAGATGGCGCGATATACCCGTGACATATCTCGACAGAGCTCCAAAAGAACTGGACGAATTGACTGTGATGGCAACCAAGATAAAGTTCTACAACCGTGGTGACACAGTGGTATATAACGCCGATGCCTTTGAACTTGCTGAGGGTTCGATGCTTGATGCCCTTATTGCTCAACTACCGGGAGTAGAACTTAAAGAGGGAGGCCAGATCTTGGTAAATGGCGAGCAAGTGGAGTCTCTTCTTCTGAATGGAAAGGAATTCTTCGACAACAACAATGAACTGATGCTTGAAAACATCGGTGCGTATTCGGTGAAAAATGTTGAAGTTTATAAAGGAAACACCACTGAGGAAAAACTCCGGGGACTTGCCGACGGACGGAAACATCTCACTATGGATGTGAAACTCAAACGGGAGTACAACACCGGATTGACTGCAAATGCACAGGTTGGCTATGGCACATCCGACAGATATATGGGCCGGTTGTTTGGTCTTTGGTTTAACAGCACCACACGCCTGACTCTTTTGGGAAACATCAACAACCTTAACAATACCAGCAAGCCCGGTCAGAAAGATTCATGGAAACCGGATATGATGCCTTCGGGGACAAGGAAATACAAAATGGCTTCGTTCGACTATAACTA